>NZ_JBSFWB010000012.1:0-283562 GCF_053592635.1 Streptomyces sp. NPDC002623
CCGCCGGTCAGCAGACAGCCGCCGATCACCGCCGCGGAGATGTAGATCAGCTCCTGGCCGACGCCCTCACCCGACTGCACGGTGTTGAACGTGAAGAGCTGGTGCATGCCGACGAACCAGGCGCCGAAGCCGACCAGCATGAACAGCGAGATCTTCGTGAACGTCACGGGCACGCCGACCGCCCGTGCACTGTCCTTGTTGCCGCCGACCGCGAAGATCCAGTTGCCGTACTTGGTGCGCAGCAGCACCCAGGTGGCCAGGGCCGCGAAGACCAGCCAGTACACGATGGTGATCTTCACCTGGACGCCGCCGACCTCGAAGGACGAGGCGAACACCTTCTTGGCCTGGCCGAAGCCGTCCATGTCGCTGATGTCGTCGGTGGCCACGTTGGTGGTGACCAGCTTGGTCACCGCGAGGTTGACGCCCTGCAGGATCAGGAAGGTGCCCAGGGTGATCAGGAAGCTGGGCAGCCCGGTCTTGACGACCATCCAGCCGTTGAAGAAGCCGACCGCCAGCGACACGAGAAGGGCGACGAAGACGCCCACCCACACGTTCATGCTGAGCTGGTAGGCGAGCATGCTCGCGGTGAGCGCCGAGGTGATCACGGCGACACCGGCGGAGAGGTCGAACTCGCCGCCGATCATCAGCAGCGCGACCGGCAGGGCCATGATCCCGATCGTCGACGACTGATACAGGATGTTGGCCATCGAGCTGCCCTCGCGCACCGGCGGTGCGGAGATCAGGAAGAACACGTACACCGCGACGGCGCCGAGGAACACGCCGACTTCGGGACGGGCCAACAGACGTAGTGCCAGCGGGCGTTGCGCGGTCCGGCCGTCGGTCTTCTGCGGGCCGGGGGCCGGCGGTGTTCCCACCGCCGGCTCGGCATGCTGGGTCATACTCATCACCGGGTGCCCTTCGCGGCGAACGCCGCCACCGCGTCGACGTTCGTCTTGTCGACGAAGGCGGGGCCGGTCAGCACCGGCTGCTCACCGCCGCCCATGTAGTTGCCGTTGTTCTTGTAGAGCCACAGCGAGTCGATCGCGAGGTAGCCCTGGAGGTAGGGCTGCTGGTCGACCGCGAACTCGACCGTGCCCTTGCTGATGGCGGTGGTCAGGTCCTTGTTGAGGTCGAAGGTGGCGACCTTGGCCTTGCTGCCCGCGTCGGTCACCGACTGACCCGCCGTCAGGGCGAAGGGGGCGCCGAGCGTGACGACGTAGTCGATGGCCTTGTCCTGGGTCAGCTTGGCGGTGATCGTCGACTTCACCGACGGCATGTCGGTGCCGGTGACGTACAGGACCTCGGTGGATCCGGTGAACGTCTTCTTCACGCCGTCACAGCGCTGGGTGAGGCCGATGTTGCCCTGCTCCTGGATGACACAGACGGCCTTCTTGGCGCCGGCCGTGTTCAGCCGCTTGCCGAGCGCCTCGCCCGCCACCGTCTCGTCCTGGCCGAAGAACTCCATCAGACCGAGCTTCTGCCAGTCGCTCACCCCGGAGTTGAGGCCGACCACGGGTATCTTCGCGGTCTTCGCCTTGGCTATGACGTCCTTGAGGGCGTCGGGCTTGGCGAGGGTGACCGCGATGCCGTCGACCTTCTGGTCGATCGCGTTCTGCACCAGGTTGGCCTGGCCGCCGGCGCTCGGGTCGGCGGAGTAGACCAGCTTGACGTTGTCCTTGGCCGCGGCGGCCTCGGCGCCCTTGCGGACGATGTCCCAGAAGGTGTCGCCGGGCGACTGGTGGGTCACCAGGGCGACGGTCATCTGGGGTGTACTCGCCTTGCCCGCGGAAGCGCCGTCCGCGCTCTCCTCGGACTTCTTACCGCCGGAGCTGCTGGAGCAGCCCGCGACGGTCAGGGCCACCGCCGCGGCCATGGCCACGATCGGGGCGATTCTGCGCGGGCGGGAGGGAGAGCTTTCCATCTTTCCTGCACCTCACTGTGCGACGGGGGGAAACGACGGGGAAGGGGGAGGCGATCACAAGGATCCGGGGCCCGTTTCACTTCAGATTGGGGCCATGGAGCCAGGTCCGCGACTGTTCGGCTGTCTCGGACTCGGCCCGTGCACTGATGGGACGGGATCCAACTCCCTCGGCAAGCTCACTGTCAATACTTTGTTAAGACATCATTTCACAAGCAGGTCCGAATGTAAGAACAAAGTCTTGACAGTGCGAGCCCCCGGGACCTACACCTGGGAGACGCCATACCCCCGACCACCGAAGGAGTCTCTCAAATCGCCTATCCGGCCCGGTCACCGGACCTGATCACGACCCCACCGCCCCGAGGAGGCGCCCCCATGGCCAAGACCGGCGGCCGCACCCGCGCCGTGCCCGGCTCCGCGCTCGACGCGTTGCACTTCGCGCTGGACCGCACGAGCCCCGTGCCGCTCTACTACCAGCTCGCCCAGCAGTTGGAGGCGGCGATCGAGCAGGGCGCGCTCGCCCCGGGAAACCTCCTGGGCAACGAGATCGACCTGTCGACCCGCCTCGGCCTGTCGCGCCCGACGGTCCGCCAGGCCATCCAGTCGCTGGTCGACAAGGGCCTGCTGGTGCGTCGCCGCGGAGTCGGCACCCAGGTGGTGCACAGTCAGGTGAAACGGCCGCTGGAACTGAGCAGCCTCTACGACGATCTGGAGACGGCCGGCCAGGGACCGACCACGCACGTCCTGCGCAACGAACGCGTGTCGGCGCCCGCCGACGTCGCGGCGGCGCTCGGGATCGCGGAGGGCAGCGAGGTCACGCTCCTGGAGCGGCTGCGCGCCACCCACGGGCAGCCGGTGGCGTTCCTGTGCAACTACCTGCCCCCGGCACTCCTGGACCTCGACACGGAGCGCCTGGAGTCGACCGGCCTGTACCGGCTGCTGCGCTCGGCGGGCATCGCCCTGCACAGCGCCCGCCAGACCATCGGCGCCCGCTCCGCCACCGTCGAGGAGGCCGCCCTCCTCACCGAACAGGAGGGGGCGGCCCTGCTGACCATGCAGCGCACGGCGTACGACGACACCGGCCGTCCGGTCGAGTACGGGACGCACATCTACCGTGCGTCCCGCTACGCGTTCGACTTCCAGCTGCTCGTCAGAACCTGAGACCTCGACGGCTCACCGCGGAGCCATCCGCAGCGCGCCGTCCATGCGGACGGTCTCGCCGTTGAGGTAGTCGTGGTCGACGATCGCCAGCGCCAGCTGGGCGTACTCCTCGGGGCGGGCCAGCCGGTGCGGGAAGGGCACGCCGGCCGCGAGCGAGGCACGGAACTCCTCCGACACCGTGGCCAGCATGGGCGTCTCGACGATGCCCGGGGCGATGGTGCACACCCGGATGCCGTACTGCGCGAGGTCACGGGCGGCGGGCAGGGTCAGCCCGACGACCCCGCCCTTGGACGACGCGTAGGCGGCCTGGCCGATCTGGCCGTCGTACGCGGCGATGGAGGCGGTGTTGACGATGACGCCCCGCTGGCCGTTCTCGTCGGCCTCGGTCCCGGCGATGGCCTCCGAGGCGAGCGCGAGCACGTTGAAGGTGCCGATCAGGTTGATCTGGATCACCTTGGCGTACAGGCCCAGGTCGTGCAGGCCCTTCTTGCCGAGGATCCGCGCCGACGGGCCGATGCCGGCGCAGTTGACGACCGTCCGCAGCGGAACGCCGGACCCCGCCGCGGTGCCGACGGCGGCGCGCACCTGCTCGGGGTCGGTGACGTCGGCGGGGACGTAGGTGACGCCGTCGACCTCGGGTGCCTTGTCGATGCCGTCCTTCAGGTCGAGGGCGAAGACCTGGGCGCCGCGTTCGGCCAGAGCCTTCGCGGTGGCCGCGCCGAGGCCGGACGCACCGCCGGTGACGAGGGCGGCGGTGTGGGCGAGCTGCATCATCACTCCTTGCCGAGGACGGTGAGCACACCGCCCTCGTCACGGTCCAGCGCACGGGAGATGATCATGCGCTGGATCTGGTTGGTTCCTTCGAAGATCTGCATGACCTTGGCCTCGCGCATATAGCGCTCCACGGGGAAGTCACGGGTGTACCCGTACCCCCCGAGGACCTGCACGGCGTCCGTGGTCACCTTCATGGCATTGTCCGTGGCCACGAGTTTGGCGATCGACGCCTCCCGTGTGAAGGGCAGGCCGAGGTCCTTCAACCGGGCGGCGGACAGCGCGCTGGCACGGGCCGACTCGATCGCGGCGCTCATGTCGGCGAGCACGAACGCCAGCCCCTGGTGCTCGATGATCGGCTTGCCGAAGGTCTCCCGCTCGCGGGCGTAGCGCACCGCGTGGTCGAGGGCGCCCTGGGCGAGGCCGCAGGCCACGGCGGCGATGCCGAGCCGGCCGTGGTCGAGGGAGGCGAGCGCGATCTTCAGCCCCTGCCCCTCCTCCCCTATCCGGCGCTCCACGGGCACCCGCACGTCCTCCAGGCGCATGGTCGCGGTCGCCGAGCCCGTCAGGCCCATCTTCCGCTCCGGCGGGTCGGCGCTGAGCCCCGGGGCGTCGGCCGGGACGAGGAAGCAGGAGATGCCGCGGCTGCGGTCGTCGGAGGTACGGGCCATGACCGTGTAGAAGTCGGCGTAGCCCCCGTGGGTGGTCCAGGCCTTGGTCCCGTTCAGCACGTACTGGTCGCCGTCGCGCACCGCGCGGGTGAGCATGGCCGCCGGGTCGGAGCCGGCGTGCGGCTCGGACAGGCAGTACGCGCCGAGCAGCTCACCGCTCAGCATGTCCGGCAGCCACCTGCGCCGCTGCTCGTCGGTGCCGAAGCGGGCGAGCGGGAAGCAGGACAGGGCGTGCACGGAGATGCCCACGGCGACGCTCGACCAGACGGCCGCGACCTCCTCCAGCACCTGGAGGTAGACCTCGTACGGCTGCTCCGCCCCGCCGTCCCGCTCGGCGAAGGGCAGTCCGAGCAGACCGCTGCGCCCGAGCGTGCGGAAGACGTCCCTGGGGAACGCTCCGTCCGCCTCCGCGTCGGCGACCCGGGGTGCGAGTTCCTTGGCGGCGAGGGTGCGCGTGAGCTGGATGAGCTCGACGGCCTCCTCGGTCGGCAGGGCGCGAGTGGCAGGCATGGTGACCTCCACGAAGTAGTACTGGAAATGATACTGGGGTGTGTACGAACGTATCATTAACAGTACGGCCACAGCGCGGGCTGCGGGAGCCCGAATCAGCCAGGTCTGCGGACTTCAGGGCGAGACGGCGTGCACGATCAGCGAGGCGAGCTGCTCGTAGGCCTCGGCGTCGGTCAGCCCGGTGCGCGCCTTGAGCTCGCCCTGCTGGATCTGCCGCATGGTCGCGGCGGCGACCTCGCCGACGAACGCGGTGTGCACCTCGCGGAAGGCGCCGCCCGAGACGCCCTCGGCGATCAGCCGGCGCACCCGCTCCGCGGCCATCCGGGTGTTGGCCTCGTACACCTCGCGGGCGGGCGGGAACTCCGCCACGTCGTCGAGGAACCGACGTGAGAGCGGGCGCAGCTGTTCGGCCACGGCGGTCAGGTACACCCGGACGCGGTCCGAGGGGTCGACGGTCTGCGCCACCCGCTTCTCGACGGCCTCGGTCGCCCCGCGGAAGTAGTGCTTGACCGCCTCCACGACCAGCCCCTGCTTGCTGCGGGCGAGCTGGTACAGGGTCGTCTTGGAGCAGCGCAGCCGCTCGGCGAGATCGTCCAGGGTGAGGTCCGCGAACCCCTCCGCCGTCAGCAGCGCGACGAGTCGTTCCAGCAGGTCCGCCTGTCTGGCGGTACGGCGGGTGGACGGCATGATCCCAGCGTAGCCTCCCCGGTTACCAGTCGGTCACTCCCGCGTCGTCAGTGCACCGAGTCCAGCCGGGAGCGCTGGTCCTCGGTCAGCTCCAGGTCGACGGCGGCCAGGTTCTCCTCCAGCTGGGCCACCGACGACGCCCCGGCCAGCGGGACGATCGGCAGCTCCCCGCCCGACTGCCAGGCCAGCACGACCTGGTTGACGCTCGCGCCGGTCTCCCGGGCGACCTCGTGCAGTACGGCGAGCCGGGCCGGGGTGCCCGGGTGGTCGTAGTCCGGCGGCAGGGGCCGGTCCCGGCGGGTGTAGGCCCCCTTGAGCAGGGGCGAGTAGGCGACCAGGACGAGGCCGGGCTCGGCCCGCAGATAGCCGAGCAGTTCGGGGCCGGCGTGGCCGAGGCTGCCGTCCGGGAAGAGGTCGTCTGGGATGTCGGAGCGCGGGCGCAGATGGCTGTGCTGGTACTGGAGCACCTCGTAGCCGGGCAGGCCGGCCGCGGCGGCGAGGGCGCGGGCCCGCTCCACCCGCCACATGGCCTGGTTGCTCACCCCGAGCAGCCCGACCGTGCCCTCCGCGACGAGCTCGGCGAAGCCCTCGACGGTCTCGCGCTGCGGGACGGTGTGGTCGTCGATGTGGGCGTAGAGCAGATCCAGCTTCTCCACGCCGAGCCGCTCCCGGCTGCGTTCGGCGGACTCGCGGATCACCTTCGCCGAGAGTCCCTCCGGGTTGTCCGTGTAGCTGGTGCCGGGGGCCAGCGGCCGGGCGCCGAGCTTGGTCGCGAAGACGATCTCGTCGCCGACGCCCCGGCTGCGCCGCCACCGGCCGAGGAGTTCCTCGCTCTGTCCGCCCTGGCCGCCGTCGGCCCAGAAGGCGTAGTTGTCGGACGTGTCGACGAAGTTCCCGCCGGCCTCGACGTACCGGTCGAGAATCGCGAAGGACGTGTCCTCGTCGGTCGCCGACCCGAACCACATCGCCCCGAGCGCCAGAACGCTGACCTCGCGGCGGGTGGCCGGGGCGGTGCCTATGGTGCGGTACTTCATGCTGGATCCTCCCGTTCGGCCGGCGTCGGTCCGTCCGCTCCGGCCCGCAGGGGAGTCTTCAACTTGAAGTGCACTTCAGCGCAAGGCCGCACACCAAACAAAAAGACCGCCTTCTCACAGTTGAGAAGACGGTCTCCGACCCGCTGAAGAAAGCTGGTCGGGACGACAGGATTTGAACCTGCGACCCCTTGACCCCCAGTCAAGTGCGCTACCAAGCTGCGCCACGTCCCGATGCGCTGTACACGGTGTGTCCGTGTGGTCGCGCGAACAGCACTTTACCCCACGCCGGGCGCTGCGCCGAAGGCGGCCGGGGCGCGGGACAATCGCCGTATGGACACGACGCGGGACCGGGACGGCGAGGGGCGGGCGCGCAACGCACGGCCGCGGGACGGGCTGGGACGGCCGCTGCCGTACGGCGCGCCCGGGGTGGAGCGGCAGCCCGAGGGCGTCGTGCGCACGCCGGAGGACACCGTCGCCGAGGCGCAGGCCCTGCTGGACGCCGGAAAGCCGTTCCACGCGCACGAGGTCTTCGAGGACGCCTGGAAGGCGGGCCCCGACGCGGAGCGCGCCCTGTGGCGGGGGCTCGCCCAGCTCGCGGTGGGCCTCACGCACGCGGCCCGGGGGAACCTCATGGGCGGGGCGCGGTTGCTGCGGCGCGGCGCCGGGGCCGTGGAGGAGTGGGCGGCGGGCGCGGGACCGGGGCAGGGGCGGCCGCACGGGATGGATCTCGCCGGGCTGGTCCGCTGGGCGCGCGAGCTGGCGGACACCGTGGAGCGGACGGGCGCGGCGGTCGACGCGCAGGCGCGGGCGCCGCGGCTGCGCTGACCCGGCACGGTCACTGTCAGTGGCGTAGGGCAGACTCGTGGCGTGCGAAAGATTCATGTCATCGGCATCGGCGCGGGCGACCCCGACCAGCTCACCCTGCAGGCGGTCCGGGCGCTGCGGAGCACGGACGTGTTCTTCGTCCTGGACAAGGGCGAGGTGAAGAGCGACCTGACGCGGCTGCGGCACGACATGCTGGACACGCACATACCGCAGGGCATGTACCGGGTCGTCGAGGCCCGGGATCCGGAGCGGGACCGCCGGGCGGGCGGCGCGGCCTACTCGCCGGCCGTCGGCGACTGGCGCAGCGCCCGCGCGGAGATCTACGAGCGGCTGATCGCCGAGGAGCTCGGCGAGGAGGAGAGCGGCGCGTTCCTGGTGTGGGGCGACCCGGCGCTGTACGACAGCACGCTGGGCATCCTGAAGGAGGTGCTGGACCGGGGCGCGGTGGCCTTCGAATACGACGTCGTGCCCGGGATCAGCAGTGTCTCGGCGCTCGTCGCCCGGCACCGCACCGGCCTGAACCGGGTGGCCCGGCCGGTGCAGATCACCACCGGCCGACGGCTCGCGGAGGGCTTCCCGGAGGGGGTGGACGACGTGGTGGTGATGCTGGACGCCCACCAGACGTTCCGGCAGTACGCCGAGGACGACGTCGACATCTACTGGGGCGCCTACATCGGCACGCCGGACGAGATCCTCGTCTGCGGTCCGATCGCCGAGGCCGGTCCGCGCATCGAGCGGCTGCGCGCCGAGGCCCGCGAGCGCAAGGGCTGGATCATGGACACGTATCTGCTGCGCCGCAACCCTGGGCAGGAGTAGCACCGCCCCCGGCCACCCCCGTGCGGGCCCGCCCCACGTGCAGGGACGGCGCGCCGATGTGATCGTGACCTCGTGACAGCCACCGAGGAAATCGCCCCGGCCGCCGCCCAGCCGCCCGTCCTGGACCCACGCCGACGGAACATCGTCTTCGGGACGATCGTGCTGGGGATGCTGCTCGCCGCCCTGGACCAGACGATCGTCGGCACGGCGCTGCCGACCATCGTGTCGGACCTCGGCGGGGCCGCGCACATGTCGTGGGTGGTCACGTCCTACCTCCTCGCGGAGACCGTCGCGACCGTGCTGGTCGGCAAGTTCGGCGACCTGTTCGGCCGCAAGGTGGTCTTCCAGGTGTCGGCGATCGTCTTCATCACGGGCTCGTTCCTGTGCGGCCTGGCGACCGACATGACGCTGCTGATCGCCTGGCGGGCCCTGCAGGGAATCGGCGCGGGCGGGCTGATGGTGACGGCGATGGCGCTGATCGCCGACGTCATCCCGTTGCGGGAGCGCGGCAAGTACCAGGGCGCGATCGGGGCCGTGTTCGGTGTGGCCACCGTCGTCGGACCGCTCCTCGGCGGGCTGTTCACCGACCATCTGTCCTGGCGGTGGGCGTTCTACGTCAACGTGCCGCTCGCGATCCTCGTCGTCTTCGCGGCCGCCCGCACCATCCCGGTGGTGAAGTCCACGGTCCGGCCGGTGATCGACTACCTGGGCATCGCGCTGGTCGCGGTCGGCGCGAGCGCGCTGATCCTGGCGACGAGCTGGGGCGGCACCGAGTACGCGTGGTCCTCGGGCGTCGTCATCGGCCTGTTCGCGGGCGGCGGAGTCGCCCTCGCCCTGTTCTGCGTGGTCGAGACCCGGGCCGCGCAGCCGATGCTCCCCATGCGGCTGTTCGCCAACCCGGTCTTCACGGTCTGCTCGATCCTCAGCTTCATCGTCGGCTTCGCGATGCTCGGCGCGCTGACCTATCTGCCGACCTATCTGCAGTACGTCGACGGCGACTCGGCGACCGTCTCCGGCGTGCGCACCCTGCCGATGGTGCTCGGTCTGCTCATCGCGTCGATCTTCAGCGGCAACGTGGTGAGCAAGACCGGGCAGTACCGCCTCTTCCCCATCGTCGGCTCGCTGGTGATGGGCGTCGGCCTGTATCTGATGTCCCTCATGGGCCCCGGCACGAGCGCCTGGCTGGAGTCGCTGTACATGTTCGTCCTCGGCACCGGCATCGGCCTGTGCATGCAGGTGCTGACGATCGCCGTGCAGAACACCGTCGAGTACGCCGACCTCGGCACCGCCACCTCCGGCGTCACCTTCTTCCGCACCCTCGGCAGCTCCTTCGGCACGGCCGTCTTCGGCACCCTCTACACCAACTCGCTGACGCCGAACCTGAAGGACGGCATCGGCTCCGCCGTGTCGGCGGCGGCGGGCAGCGTCGACACGGCGGCCATCGCCAGGGCGGCGACCAGCCCGGAAGGCCTGCACGACCTGCCCTCCGAGGTCGCCGCCCCGATCATCCAGGCCTACGCGGACACCATCGAGACGGTGTTCCTGTGGACCGTGCCGGTGGCCGCCATCGGCTTCGTCGTCGCGCTGTTCCTCAAACAGGTCCAGCTGCGCGACAGCGCGCGGATGGGCTCCACCGACATGGGCGAGGGCTTCGGCCGGCCGTCCGGCGCGGACTCCCGACGGGTGCTGGAGGCCTCCGTCGCGAAGATCATCGGCCAGGCGGACCCGAACACCGCGCGCCGGCTCTTCGAGCAGTCCGACACCCGCCTCGACGTGGCCGGCGCCTGGGCGGTGATGCAGGTCGAGCTGTTCACCCGGATGGTCGGCCACGCCAGCCTCGGCCTGATCTCCGCCCGCCGCCACATGCCCCCGGAGGTGCTGCTGCCGGTGTTCGACCGCATGGTCGACGAGGGGTACGTGACCCGCCACGGCTCCCTCCTCAGCCATACGGAGGCGGGCGCCCGCGAGGCCCGGGTGATCACCGAGGAATGGGCAAAGTGGCTGGAGGACCGGGTGGCGCAGGACATCGGCCGCCCGGCGGGCGGCGATCTGCGGGCGGCGGTGGACACCATCTCCAAGCGGCTCCTGGTCGAGGACCTCGACGACCGTCTGCCCCAGCGCGGGCAGCCGGCGGAACCGGCGGTCGTCGCGCCCTGACGACTCCTCGCCCCGACTCCCCTCGCCCAGGTGCCCCCGGTCAGCCGAGCCCCAGCCGCTCCAACACGCCCCGCACGTCCGGCACCACCGGCACGCCCTCGGGCGGCGACGGCCGCCGTACGACCACCACCGGCAGCCCGAGTGCGCGCGCGGCGTGCAGCTTCGCGGCCGTCGCCGCTCCCCCGCTGTCCTTGGTCACGACGACGTCGATCCGGTGCTCGCGCAGCAGCGCCCGTTCGTCGGCGACGGTGAACGGCCCGCGGGCCAGGACCAGTCGGACGTCCGACGGCATCGGCGGGGCGGGCGGTTCCACGGACCGTACGACGAAGTGCAGCCCGTCGAGGTGCGCGAAGGCCGCGAGGCCCAGCCGGCCCGTCGTCAGCAGCACCCGCCGGCCCACCCGCGGCAGCAGTTCGGCCGCCGACCGCAGCGACGCGACCTCGTGCCAGCGGTCCCCGGCGCCCGGCCGCCAGCCCGGCCGGCGCAGCACGACCAGCGGCAGGCCGGTCGCCGCCGCGGCGCGCGCCGCGTTCGCGGTGATGCCGGCGGCGAAGGGGTGGGTGGCGTCCACGACGGCGTCCACCCGCTGCTCGCGCAGCCAGTCGGCGAGGCCCTCCGCTCCGCCGAAGCCTCCGATGCGCACGTCCCCGGCGACGGGCCCAGGCCGGGTCACGCGGCCCGCGAGCGAGGTGGTGACGCGCAGGCCGGGCAGCGCGGTGAGCGCCGCGGCGAGTTCCCGCGCCTCTGTGGTGCCGCCGAGCACCAGCACATGCCGGGTCATGCGACTACCGCAACAGGAGTTGCAGGCCGCCGACCACCGTCGCCGCGATCACCAGCTGTTCGAACAGCCGCTGGTTGATGCGGTGCACCGCCCACTTGCCGAGCAGCGCGCCGGGGACGACGAAGACGACGAGCGCGGCGTCCAGGAGCAGCGAGTTCCCGTCGATCAGGCCGAGGCCCGCGCTGAACGGCACCTTCGAGACGTTGACGATCAGGAAGAAGAACGCGGAGGTGCCGAGGAAGCCGAGCTTGCGGAAGCCCGCCGAGAGCAGGTACATCGACATCACCGGGCCGCCCGCGTTGGCGACCATCGTGGTGAAGCCGCCGAGGACGCCGTAGGAGCGGGCCTTGATCCGGCCGGACCGGGTGACCACGGCGTCGGGTTCGTCCGCCTTCTCCGCGGTGCGGCGTCGCCACACCGTGACGCCCGCCATGAACAGCAGGATCGCGCCGATCGACGTCCGGACGATCCCGTCGTCGGCCCACACCAGGAAGACCGTGCCGAAGACCACGCCGGCCGCGACCGCCGGGAACAGCCGCCACAGCGTGGGCCAGTGGGCGTGCCGCCGGTAGGTGAGGACGGCCAGGACGTCGCCGGCGATCAGGATCGGCAGCAGGACGCCCGTGGAGGCGCGGGCGGGCAGGACCGCCGCGAAGATCGCGAGGCTGACCGTGTTGGCGCCGCTGACGGCCGTCTTGGAGAAGCCGACCAGTACGGCCGCGGCGGCGAGCGCGGCGAACTCCCAGCCGGTGATGTGCCACAACGTCATCGTGTTCATGCGGAGACCGATGGTACGCACATCTAACGGATGCCCACAGAGCCGTCTCGCCAGGTGGCCGAGGCGGCCACCGTGGACCTCCGGACCGCCCCCTGCGAAGATCCACGGGCACCCCCTCGCCCACACGGCTCGACACGGCTCGACGCGGCTCGACCCAGCTGGAGGAGACATGACCGAGCACGTCCTCGCGGGCGCCCGCGGCGCGATCGTCGCGCACGAGTGGCCCCGGACGCGGCCCCGCTTCCTCGCCGTCCTCGTACACGGCTACGGCGAGCACGCCGGCCGCTACGAGGAACTCGCCGGCGTGCTGACCGGACACGGCGCGGCCGTGTTCGCGCCCGACCACATGGGGCACGGCAGGTCGGCGGGCGAGCGGGTGCTGATCGAGGACTTCGAGGACGTGGTCACCGATGTGCACACCGTGGCGCGACTCGCCCGGGCCGCGCACCCGGATCTCCCGCTGGTGTTGATCGGGCACTCGACGGGCGGCCTGATCGCGGCCCGGTACGCCCAGCGGCACGGCGCCGGGCTCGCCGCGCTCGTGCTGTCCGGCCCGGTGATCGGCCTCTGGGCGACGCCCGGGCGGCTACTGGCCCAGCAGGAGATCCCCGACATCCCGATCAACCCGGCGGCGCTCTCCCGCGACCCGGCGGTCGGCGCGGGGTTCGCGGCGGATCCGCTGGTCTGGCACGGGCCGATGAAGCGGCCGACGCTGGAGGCCTTCGTACGGACCCTGGACCGGGTCGCCGAGGAGGGCGACGTCGGCCCGCTGCCCCTGCTGTGGCTGCACGGCGCCGAGGACCGGCTGGTCCCGCTCCCCGGCAGCCGGATCGGCGTCGAGCGGCTGAGCGGCGACACCCGGACCGAGCGGATCTACCCCGGGGCCCGCCACGAGGTCTTCCACGAGACGAACAAGGCGGAGGTCTTCACCGACCTGACCCGCTTCCTGGACGAGGTGCTCGGTCCCTGAGACGGCGCCCGAGACGGCTCCGCGCGGAGTCGGTCCCGTCGCCGTTCACGGCGTGCCGAGCCGGGACAGCGCCGCCGACACCAGGGTGAGCACCCCCGGCGCCAGCACCGACAGGTCCGGTGCGAAGAGCGGGCTGTGGTTGCCCGGCACCGCGTCGAACTTCTCCCTCAGCTCCTCTCCCGGCGCCGCGTCCCACACGTCCGCCGGGGTCGAGGTCACGTACCAGTAGTCGTACGGCACGCCCTGCGGGGCGAGCAGGGAGAAGTCCTCGCTGCCCATCATCCGGCCGAAGTCGAACACCGTGTGCGTGCCGAAGAGTTCACGGTGCACGGCGGCGATCTCCCCGTCCAGGGCAGGGTCGTTGACGGTGTTCGGATAGCCGGGGACGACGGTCACCTCGGGCGGGACCGGGCAGCCGGCGGCGGCGCACTCCCCCTCGACGACCCGCCGGATCGCGGTCAGGACGCGCTCGCGCACCCGGGTGTCCTGCGTGCGCACGTTCAGCGCGAGCCGGGCCTCGGCGGGGATGATGTTGGGCTGCGTACCGGCGTGGAACCGCCCCACCGTCAGCACCGCCGACTCGCCGGCCGCGATCTCGCGCGAGACGACGGTCTGCAGCCTGGTCACGATGTACGCGGCCGTCACCACCGGGTCGACGGTCGACTCGGGCCGCGAACCGTGTCCGCCCACGCCGTGCACGACGACGTCGACGTCGTCCGAGGCCGCCAGGGTCGGGCCGGGGGTGTGCGGGTAGAACCCGGCGAGTCCGGGCGCGACATGCTGACCGAGCAGCACGTCGGGGCGTGGGAAGCGGGCGTGGACGCCGTCCGCGATCATCGCCGCCGCACCGCCCTCGGCCTCCTCCGCGGGCTGCCCGACCACGACGAGCGTCCCGGACCAGGTCTCCCGGGCGGCGGCGAGCACCTCCGCGGCGGCCGCCAGCCAGGTGATGTGCAGGTCGTGGCCGCAGGCGTGCATCACACCGGCCGCGGTGGAGGCGTAGGCGAGGCCGGTCGCCTCGTGCACGGGCAGCGCGTCCATGTCGCCGCGCAGCCACACCACCGGCCCGTCGCCGTTCGCGAGCACACCGACCACGCCGGTGCGGGCCACTCCCTCCGTCACCTCGTACCCGGCCGCGCGCAGCCGTGCGGCGAGCTTCGCGGCGGTGCGGTGCTCCTGGAAGGACAGCTCGGGGTGGCGGTGCAGGTCCTGGTAGAAGGCTTCCAGGTCACCGGGTTTCAGCCCCGAGGCGATCTCCCGGGTCAGTCGGGCGACGACGTCCGGTTCGGTCATACCGCGCAGCCTACGAGGACGGTCGCGGTGACCGCACCCCGACCGAAAGACCGAGGAACCCCCGCCCGAGCCATGGCCGTTCGGCCGAGGCGGGCACGAGCGGCGGCGGGCGAAGGTGGAGCCACTTCCCACCCACCTCCAGGAGGTCGTCATGAAGTCCACCAAGTTCCTCGTCGGCGCGATCGGCGGCGCCGCCGCCGTGGTCGCCGTCGGCGGTCTCGGCACCCAGCTGCTCTCCGGCACCGAGTCGACCACCGTGCTCGACGCGCACAGCACGGTCCAGGTCGACGGCCACAAGGCCCTCTCCGCGAACATCGTCGCGGGCCGCACCCAGAGCAAGTACCACCCGCTGCCGTGGGTCGGCGAGAAGGTCACCGTGAGCTGCCCGACCGGTCTGAAGGCCGTGGCCGGGGCCACCGTCACCTGCGTCGGCACGCAGGCGGGCGGCAAGGCCGTGGACATCCCGGTCAGCGTGGTGAAGGCCACCGCCGACTCGGTGACCTGGAAGTTCGAGCGCTGAGAACGCCGAGAAAGGGCGACGGGACATCATGAGCACCGTTCTGGCCGGACTCGGCCTGGTGAAGAAGTACGGCTCCACCACCGCTCTGGACGGCGTCGACGTGGAGGTCGGCGAGCGCGACTCGTTGGCGATCATGGGGCCTTCCGGGTCGGGCAAGTCCACCCTCCTGCACACCCTCGCGGGGATCGTCCGCCCCGACGGCGGCACGGTCCTGCTGCGCGGGCAGCGGATCGACAAGCTCGGCGAGGAGAACCTCAGCGCCCTGCGCCGCAAACGCTTCGGGTTCGTCTTCCAGTTCGGCCAGTTGCTGCCCGAACTGCCCGCCGAGGAGAACGTCGCGCTCCCCCTGATGCTGGAGGGCGTCCCGCGCAGAGCGGCCGTCGAGCGGGCCCGCCGCTGGTTCGCCCCGCTGGGGCTGGACGGTCTGGAGCAGCGCCGCCCGGGACAGCTGTCCGGCGGGCAGGCCCAGCGGGTGGCGATCGCCCGCGCCCTGGCCGCCGAGCCGGACGTGGTCTTCGCGGACGAGCCGACCGGCGCCCTGGACCAGCGCACCAGCGAGGAGGTCGTCCGCCTCCTCACCGCCGTCACCCGCGAGCAGGGCGCCGCCCTCGTCATGGTCACCCACGACGCCGACGTCGCCGCGCACTGCGCCCGGATCCTCCAGGTCCGGGACGGGCGGATCAGCGGCTACAGCCAGTACACGGTCGCCTGACCGGCCCCGCCCAGGAAATCCCGGAGAACCCCATGCGCTCCCCCGTCCTGCCCCTGACCTGGCACCTCGCCCGATCGTCCGGCCGTCGCGGCCTGCAGAGCCAACTGCTGGCGGCCGGGGCGGCCGCCGTCGGCGCGTTCGTCCTGCTGGTGATGATCGCCGCCACCCTCGGCGCCGGCGCCCGCGCCGACCACACGGCCTGGCGCACCCCCGTGCCCGACCGGCACGGCACCGCCGTCCAGGCGCTCGCCACGACCTACGTCCGCCACCAGCCGATCGACGTCGTCTCGCTGGCCCAGCTGCCCGGCCGCGCCCCGACGCCCGCGCCACCCGGCCTGAGCTCCTTCCCGAAGCGGGGCGAGGTGTACGTCTCGCCGGCCCTGGCGAAGCTGTTGCGCGAGCTGCCCGCGAGCCGACTGGCCGACCGGTTCCCGAAGCCGGCGTCCTACGGCACGATCGGCGCGGCCGGTCTCGCCTCCCCCGACGAGCTGGTCGCGGTGGTGGGCCGGGCGCCGACCGACCCCGCGATGTCCGCGGCGGCCGCACAGGGCGCGAGCTGGTTCGACGACGGACAGGCCGCGCGAGCCGTGGTCTCCGGGTTCTCCGGCGGCCGGGCGAGCCTGGCCACGGACACCGATCAGTCGGCGACGGTGCTGGGCCTCGTCCTGCTGGCGATGCCGGTGGTCGTGCTCTCCGCGGCGGCCGGGCGGCTCGGCGCGGCCCGCCGGGAACAGCGGCTCGCCGCGCTGCGGCTCGCCGGGGCGACCCCGCGCCAGATCCTGGCGATGACCGCAGTGGAGGCGACGGCCGTCGGCGCGGCCGGCGCGCTGACGGGCGCCCTCGCCTATGCGGCCCTGTTGCCCGCCCTCGCCGAAGTGCCGTACGGCGTCGGCGGCTGGTACCCGGGGCAGCTGTGGGTGGGCCTGCCCCGGCTGGCTGCGGTGGTGGCCGCGGTGACCGTCCTCATCGCCGTCAGCGCGGTGTCGATGCTGCGTCAGGTGGCGACCTCGCCCCTCGGGGTGGCGCAGGAGGCGAATCCGCGCCGCACCCGGGCCGTTCGCCTCATGGTGTTCCTGGCCGCCCTGGGCTACATCTGGCAGACCACGGGGAGCGGCGGAATCACGAACCGGCAGGCACTGGTCCTGCTGCTGATGTTCTACGGCACGTTCTGGCTGTTCGGCCCGTGGGTCGTGGACCGGCTGGGCCGGATCGCCGGCCGGTTCGCCCGCCGGCCGGCCACCCTGCTGGCGGCCCGCAGGCTGAGCGACGATCCGCGCGGCGCCTGGCGCACCGTCAGCGGCCTGGTGCTGGCCGGGTTCGCGGCCGGGTTCTTCTCCGTCAGCACGGTGGGCGGCGTCGGCACCCCGTACGAGCACCGGGTCGGCGTGCTCACGGCGTCCGCCGCCGAGGCCCGGCAGAGCGTCGCCGAGGCCCGCGCCCTGCTGCGGCGGGCCGGTGTCACGGCGACGGTCACCGTCGGCGAGGAGGAGGACTACGACACTCTCCTGGCCGGCGGCCCGGGCGTGATCGCCCAGGTCACCGGCGGGCCGGGGCAGATCGACGCCGCCCTCACCGCGCTCACCCCGCTCACCTCCGCGGGCTCGGGCCATCTGCCTTACGGCGAGGACTACGCGACCGCCCGGGACCGGACCGTCACCGACCGCCTCGCCGACGTCAGCAACGCCACCCTCGCGCTGAGCTTCCTGGTGGCCGCCGCCTCCGCCGGACTGACCGCTGCCGCGGGCGTCCTGGACCGGCGGCGCGTCTACGGTCTGCTGCGGCTGGCCGGCACCCCGCTGAGGACGCTGAACCGGGCCCGGATGCGCGAGACGGCCCTCCCGCTGGTCGTGCTGGCCGGCGGGACCACCGCGATGGGGGTCTACGGCTCCTACAAGCTCAACCACGCGGTCGGCGCAGCGATCGACACCGCGGGCTTCGTGCAGCTGGCCGGCTGCGCGGTCGTCGGAGCGCTGGCGATGTTCGCCGCCGTCGGCGCCGGCCGACCGCTGCTGCGCAAGGTCACGGCCGATCCGGCCCAGGCCGCGGACTGAACCCCACCGACCCTTGAGGCATCATCGAGCCATGACCGCCCCCGCCCCGTCCGCAGCCCCCATCCGGGTCCTGATCGCCGACGACCAGGACATGGTCCGCACCGGTTTCCGGTTCTTCCTGGACGCCCAGCCGGACATCACGGTCGTCGCGGAGGCCGCCGACGGCGAGGAGGCGGTGGCGCTGGCCCGCGAGGTGCGGCCGGACGTGTGCCTGCTGGACATCCGGATGCCGAGACTGGACGGTCTGGAGGCCACCCGGCTGCTGGCCGGACCGGACGTCGCGGACCCCCTGCGGGTGGTCGTGGTCACCACCTTCGACCTGGACGAGTACGTGTACGGGGCGCTGCGCGGCGGCGCCTGCGGCTTCCTGCTGAAGGACTCCGGGCCCACCCTCCTCGCGGAGGCGGTCCGGGCGGCCGCCGCGGGCGACTCCCTGGTCTCCCCGTCGGTCACCGTCCGCCTGCTCCAGCATCTGACCGCGCCGCAGACCCCGCAGCCCCCGGCGGCGGCCGCCCGCCCTGCCGTGCCGCCGCTCACCGATCCGCTGACCGACCGTGAGCTGGACGTCGTCCGGCTGGTCGCGCTGGGCCGGACCAACGCGGAGCTGGCCGCCGAGCTGTACGTGTCCCTCTCGACGGTGAAGACGCACCTGTCCAGCGTGCAGCTCAAGCTGGGCGCCCGGAACCGGGTCGAGATCGCGGCCTGGGCCTGGCAGCACGGTCACGCGCAGCCCCGGCCCTGACGGGTCAGAGGCCGGCGACCGGCAGGTCGAGCAGACGGACCACGGTGCGCAGCACGCCGTTGTCGTTGTTGGACGGCGCCAGATGCCGGGCCCGGCGGACCACCTCGGGGTGGGCGTTGGCCATGGCGAACGACCACTCGGCGGCGTCCAGCATCTCCAGGTCGTTGAGGTAGTCGCCGAAGACCAGGGTCTGCGCGGGCGTGATGCCCAGCTCCCGCTGGAGCCGGCGCAGGGCGGCGCCCTTGTTCGCGGTGCGGTTCATGACGTCGACCCAGTGCTCGCCGGAGACCACGACCTGGTGGGTGTCCGCGAAGGGCGCGAGGGCCGGTGCGGTGGTCCGCTCGGCGGGCCCGAAGTCGAACAGGGCGACCTTGATCACCTCGTCGTCGACGTCGGCGACGTCCTCGACGACCTGGTGACGGAGGTAGTACTTGCGGACCTCGGCCAGGAAGGCCTCGTCGGCCCGCTCGACGTACGCCGACCGCTTCCCGCAGACGACGGCGCCCACGTCGACGCCACCGGCCGCGAGCCGGCGCACGGCGTCGACGAGCCGCCCGACCACGCCCGGCTCCAGCGGGTCCGAGCTCAGTTCCTCGCCGTCGCGGACCACATAGGTGCCGTTCTCCGCGATGAACACCATCCCGTCGGCCACCGCGGCGAACTCGCGCTCCAGCGAGGCGTACTGCCGTCCGCTCGCCGGGCTGAACAGCACCCCGCGCTCGCGCAGCCGCGCCAGCACCTCCCAGAGTCCGTCCGGAACCTGCTTGTCGTCGTCGAGGAGTGTGCCGTCCATGTCGGTGACGACCAGGCGTATGTCGGCGGGGCCCGCCGAGGGCTCGGGGGCGGTCGGCCGGGGGGCGTGCGAGTAGGGCATGTGCTGCTTCCTGGTACGGGATCACCGGATTTTCACCCTACCGGGGACAGCGGTGATCATCCGGCGGCACAATGGCCGGATGAGGCCCGTGACACGGGCAGGACGTGGGAAGGGGCGGTCACGTGAGCGGGCCGACGCGGCTGGACACCAGCGTGGCGCACAACGCGCGGGTGTGGAACTACTGGATCGGCGGCAAGGACAACTACGAGGTCGACCGGGGGGTCGGCGAGCACGTCGCCGGCATGTTCCCGCTCATCCGGGAGATCGCCCGCGCGGACCGCTGGTTCCTCGGCCAGGCGGTGCGGTTCCTCGCCGAGGAGCGCGGGGTGCGGCAGTTCCTGGACATCGGCACCGGGCTGCCGACGGCCGACAACACCCACGAGATCGCGCAGCGCGTCGCGCCCGAGTCGCGGATCGTGTACGTCGACAACGACCCCATCGTGCTGGCGCACGCGCGCACGCTGCTGACCGGCACGCCCGAGGGCGTCACCGACTACATCGACGCCGATGTGCACGATCCGGCCGCGATCCTCGAACGCGCCTCGGCCACCCTGGACTTCGAGCGTCCGGTCGCGGTGATGATGCTGGGCATCCTGAACTTCGTCCTGGACGTGGCGGAGGCCAAGGAGGTCGTCCGCAACGTGATGGCCGAGGTCCCCTCCGGAAGCTTCCTGGTCCTGACGCATCCCACGTACGACGCCGAGGTGGGCGGCGAGGGCCAGATCCCGGCGATGAAGTTCTGGAACGAGAACGCCAAGCCGCCGATCACGGCCCGTAGCGGCGCGGACATCACCGCGTTCTTCGACGGGCTGGAGCTGCTGGAGCCGGGCCTGGTGTCCTGCTCGCGCTGGCGCGGCGAGGCCGACTCCCTCGCGGTGGTGCCGCAGTACGGAGCGGTGGCCGTGAAACCCTGACGGACATGACGCACGTACCGGATGTAACGGGTGTGCCGGACGCACCGCTCGCGGAGGACGTATGACGACCCTTGCCGATCCCGTCCCCGGCGGGCGTCCCGGAGACGTCGAGCGGGCGACCGCGCTCGGCGGCGAGCTGTCCGCGCGAGGCGTGCACGGCGTCGTCCTGGCCTACGTCGACACCGCGGGCGTGGGCCGGGTGAAGACGATCCCCACGGCCGCCCTGGTCTCGGCGGCGGCCTGGGGCGTCGGCATGTCGCCGGTGTTCGACACGTTCCTGGCGAACGACCACATCGTCACGACCGACGTGCTGGGCTCCCCGGACGGCGACCTGCGGCTGTACCCGGACCTCGACCGGCTGACAGTCCTGGCGGGGCAGCCCGGCTGGGCGTGGGCGCCGGTCGACCGGATCACTCAGGACGGCGAACGGCACCCGGGCTGCTCCCGCACCTTCCTGCGCCGCGTCGTCGCGGACGCGGCCCGCGCGCACGGCGTCGCCTTCAAGGCGGGCATCGAGATCGAATGGACCCTGGGCCTGGACTCCGCGCCCGCAGGGGAGTTCGTCCCGGCGACCACGGGACCGGCGTACGGGGCGATCCGGCAGGTCGAGCTGAGCGAGTACACGGCCGAGCTGCTCGCCGCGTGCGCGGCGCAGGGCGTGGACGTCGACCAGATCCATCCCGAGTACGCGCCCGGCCAGTTCGAGATCTCCGTGGGCGCCCTGGACCCGGTGGCGGCGGCCGACCGCAGCGTCCTGGTCCGCCAGACGATCCGCGCGGTGGCCCGGCGCCACGGGCTGCGGGTCTCCTTCTCCCCCGCGGTCGTCGCGCAGGGCGTCGGCAACGGCGGCCATGTCCACCTCTCCGGCTGGCGGGACGGCGTGAACCTGCACGCCGGCGGCGACCGGCGGCACGGTCTGACGGCCGACGCGGAGGCCTTCGCGGCCGGTGTGCTCGCCCGCCTGCCGGCCCTCACGGCGGTGACCGCGCCGAGCCCGGCGAGCTATCTGCGTCTCAAACCCTCCCAGTGGGCCGGGGTGTTCACCGCCTGGGGCCTGGAGGCCCGCGAGTCGGCGGTGCGCCTGGTGCGGGGCACGGCGGGCCGGCGCGCGGAGCAGGCGAACCTGGAGGTCAAGCCGGTCGACCTGGCCGCCAACCCGTATCTCGCCCTCGGCTCCCTGATCGCCGCCGGGGTGGACGGGCTCGCGGCGGGCGCCGCCCTGCCCGAGGAGAGCGCCGGGGATCCGGCGCGGCTCGGCGCCGAGGAGGCCGCGGCCCGGGGCGTGCGCCGACTGCCGACCTCGCTCGCCGAGGCCGTCGTGGAGTTCAGGAAGGACGAGATGCTCAGGGACGCGCTCGGCCCGGTCCTCGCCGACGCGGTGAGCGCCGTCCGGCAGGGCGAGATCGACGCCGTCGACGGGCTCGACGACGAGCAGGTGGCCGCCGCCTACCGCTGGAAGTACTGAGATGACCGGCGGACCGATCCACGAGGCGCTCGCCGAGCTGGAGTTGGTGGACCACCACTGCCACGGCGTCGTCACCGACCCGCTGTACCGGACGGACTTCGAGGCCCTGCTCACCGAGGGCGGGCGGTGGCCCGGCTTCTCGACCTTCGACACCCCGGCCGGGGTGGCCGTGCGCCGCCACTGCGCACCCCTGCTCGACCTGGAGCACCACGCCCCCGTCGACCTCTACCTGGCCCGGCGGGCCGAACTGGGCCCGCAGGAGGTGAACCGGCGGTTCCTCAGGGCCGCCCGGACCGCCGTGTTCTGCGTCGACACCGGGTTCGCCCCGCACCGCGTCACCACACCCGCCGAACTGGCCGAGACCGCCGGATCGGCGGTCGCCCATCAGGTCGTGCGGCTGGAGTCCGTCGCGGAGGCCGTGGCCGCGCGGGGCGTCGAGGCCGACGGGTACGCCGACGCGTTCCGGGCCGCCGCACTGGACGCGGTACGGCGGCCCGGGGTGGTCGCGGTGAAGTCGGTGGCCGCCTACCGCACGGGCTTCGACCTCGACCCGGCCCGGCCCTCGGAGACCGACGTCACCCGGGCCGCACGGCACTGGCTGGCGCGCGGCGGGCGGCTGGACGAGCCGGTGCTGGTCCGGCATCTGCTGTGGACGGCCGTCGATCTGGGGCTGCCCCTCCAACTGCACACCGGGTTCGGCGACAACGACATCCGCCTGCACCGGGTGGACCCCACGCATCTCACGGACTGGCTGCACCTGACGGCGGGCACGATCCCGGTACTGCTCCTGCACTGCTGGCCCTACCAGCGACAGGCCGCCTATCTGGCCGCGGTGTTCGAGCAGGTGTACCTGGACGTGGGGCTCACGCTGCACCATGTGGGCCCGCCGCGAGCACGGGCGGTGCTGGAGGAGGCGTTGGAGATCACACCGTTCCGCAAACTGCTGTACAGCTCGGACGCCTATGGTGTGGCTGAGTTCTACCGGCTCGGCGCGCTGGCGTTCCGCCGCGGCCTGGGGGATCTGCTCCAGGACCGGGTGGACGCCGACGAACTGGGCCTGCCCGACGCGCTGCGCCTGGCACGCTGGGCCGGAGCGGACAACGCCCGCCGGGTCTACCGGCTTCCCGACGGACACTGAAAGTATGATCAAGCAATGTCTGACTTGACCGAAACCACGCCGGGTTGGCTGAGCTCCGACGAGCTCGAGATGGCGCGCGCCCGTATGCCGATCCTGTACGTCGAGGCCGTGCCCGTGCGCGTCGACGACAGCGGCGAAGTGACCAGCATCGGCCTGCTGCTGCGGATCGGACCGGACGGCAATGTCAACCGGACCCTGGTCTCCGGCCGGGTCCTGCACCACGAGCGCGTCCGGGACGCCCTGCTGCGCCACCTGGAGAAGGACCTCGGCCCGGTGGCCCTGCCCCGGGTGCCGACCTCGCTCCAGCCGTTCACGGTGGCCGAGTACTTCCCCACGCACGGCGTCACCCCGTACCACGACCCCCGCCAGCACGCGGTGTCGCTGGCCTACATCGTGCCGGTGACCGGTGACTGCCGGCCCCGGCAGGACGCGCTGGACCTGGTGTGGTTCAGCCCGCAGGAGGCCGCGTCGCCCGCGGTGCAGAGCGAGATGCCGGGCGGGCACGGGTTCCTGCTGCGGCAGGCCCTGGCCCACGTCGGCCTCTCGGCCTCCTGACCGGGATGGTCCCTGCTCAACGAGCGCTGATCGGGGCTGCGGCGAGCCGCCCCTGCACCCTCGTGGTGTGCAGGGGCTGCTGCTGCGGCGACGCCCGCAAGCACCCCGGCTTCGACCACGACCGGCAGCTGGAGCGGCTGCGGTCGGCGGCCGCCGCGTCGGGCGGCGCCTTCGCGGTCCGGACGACGGACTGCCTCGGCCCCTGCGACCAGGCCAATGTCGTGGTCGTCCAGCCCTCGGCCGCGGGCCGCCGGGCGGGCGGCCGGGCCACCTGGGTCGGCTTCGCCATGGACGACGACGGCACGGAGGAGATCCTGGCGTGGGCGGCGGCGGGCGGCCCCGGCGTCACCGCCCCTCCGGTGGCCCTGGAGCTGCAGTTCATCGAGCCTCCGCGGAACGCGCGGGTCCGCAGCCGTCGTTGAGGCCCGTCGCGCCACGGACAGGGCTCGAGAAACGTTCCGGCGGGGCGGCCCGTTCGTCGGTGCCGATGGCGCTGGGCACGGCGGCGGAACCCTGCCGACCCCGACCGCCCTCACGGCCGGCTCGCTCACCCGCGGCCCGGTCCACGTCGCGGTGGCCCGCCTGACGAAGGTCGACGGACTGCGCTCCCTGCGAGGTCTGCGGGGTCCGCGCCGAGCACAGGCTCGCCCGCCTCGGTGAGCTGTGCGGCCAGGGTGGCGCGGGCGCGGGCCACGCGTGAGCGGACGGTGCCCACGGGGCAGTCGCTCACCTCGGCGGCCTCCGCGTAGGGCAGTCCCAGCAACTGGGTCAGCACGAACGCCTCCCGCCGGTCCTGCGGCAGCGCGGCCAGCAGATCCAGCAGGGCGACGCCGTCGTCGAACCCGGGCAGCCCGCGCGGCTGGGCCAGCTCCACGGCCGTCTGCCAGTCGGCCCCGTCCGACAGTCGCGGCCGGGCGGCGGCGGACCGGTAGCTGTCCATCACCGCCCGGCGCGCGATGGACAGCAGCCAGGCCCGTGCCGAGGAACGCCCCTCGAACCGGTGCAGAGCGCCGAGCGCCCGCAGGAAGGTGTCCTGCGCCAGATCGTCCGCCGCCTGCGGATCGGCGCTGAGATGGGCGACGTACCGCACCACGTCACGGTGCAGCGCACGCACGAACCCCTCGACGGCCGCCGCGTCCCCGCCCCGGGCGGCCAGCGCCAGCGCGGTCGTCGACTCGTCGGCGGGCGCCGCCTTGCCGGCCCGCTTCGCGCGCCCGGAGCCGTACGGTGCGCCGTGCGGTACGCCGTGCTGTGCCCGGTGCTTCTCGGCCTTGACGGTCTCGTGGAACCTGCGGTGTCTGTCGGCCTTGTCGTGCCCTGCGCTCATGGCGCCTGATCCTGGCAGCGGAGCCGTGGGCGTCAGGCAGGGTTGGGCGAATCCACAGGCAGCCCGGCGGACTCACAGCCAGGGCAACGGACCCGGACAACACGACGAAGGCCGCTTCCACCTCCGTGGAAACGGCCTTTCCGACCTGCGATGAAGCTGGTCGGGACGACAGGATTTGAACCTGCGACCCCTTGACCCCCAGTCAAGTGCGCTACCAAGCTGCGCCACGTCCCGTTGCCCATCTGACCTGGGGTTTCCCCTGGCCGAACGCGCATGGAAACAATACCGCACTCGGGTCGATGGTCGCGCACCCGTTTCTCGCCGCCCCGGCCGCCGGGCGCTGTCAGTCCTCCGGGGCCACGCCCAGCTCCGGATACGCCTCCAGCAGTCGCGTCGGGGCCGCCTGCCGCCAGGAGTCGGCGAGGATGTCCCGCAGCTCCTCCTCGTCCTCCAGGGCGGACAGACGGGCCCGTACCCAGGCGAACTGGGCCTCGTGGTCGGCGATCCAGAACTTCCCGGGCTCGGCGAGCACCAGTTCGTCGCGCTCCTCCTTGGGGCAGCGCACGGCGAGGGAGGTCTCCTCCTCGGGCAGGGTGGCGAACATCTTCCCCGCGACGCGGAAGGTGGGCATGCTCCAGGCGATCTTCTCCGTGGTGTCCGGCAGGGACAGGGCGATACGACGTACGTCTTCGGCGTCCGGCATGCTTCGCACCGTATCCGCTGCCACTGACAGTCACCCCACGGCGATGCGCTTGTAGTACAGGGTGGTCGGCCGGAGCACTCCGGAGGGGCTCGCCGCGTAGTCGGGGATCACCCCGGCGCCGGTCCACCCGGTGGCGCGGTAGAGGTGTTCGGCGGGGCTGTCGGTCTCGGTGTCCAGGTGGAGCAAGGTGACGCCGGCCGCGGCGGCGGCCTCCTCGGCCAGGGTCAGCAGGGCGCGGCCGAGGCCCTTCCCGCGGGCGTCCCGGTGGACCATCAGCTTGACGAGTTCGGCGCGGTGGCGGCTGTTGGGCTTGTCGGCGAAGGCGAGGCTGACGGTCCCGAGGACGCGGTCCGCGTCCTCGGCGGCCCAGACGGCGAGCCGCCCGGCGGCCACCCCCTGCGCCCGTTCCCGCCACCAGGCGACGGCCTCGGCCCGGTCCAGCGGGGCGAGGAAGCCGACCGAGGCGCCGCCGTCGACCGTGTCGATCAGCAGGTCGGCCAACTCCTCGACGCGATCGAGCAGTCGGGCGGCGTCGAGACGGGTCGCGCAGACGTCGGTCACGGCAGCACCACCGCCAGCGCGTAACGCGCCTCCGCGTCCCCCGCGCACCGGAACCGGGTCGGCCCCCACACCCGCAGCCGCAGACAGTCCCCCGCGTCGAGGTGATGCTCGGTGTCCTCCGCGGTCACGGCGAGGGCGCCGTCGAGCACCCAGATGTGCTGCTCCAGGCCCGCCACGGGCGGCCGGTCATAGGCGAGGTCGGCGCCCACGGCGAGCCGTCCCTCGACCAGTTCGGCGCGCAGCGCGGGGTGCGGCGGCGACACCGAGCGCCGGACGAACCCGGAGGCCCGGTCCGCCCAGACGGACTGCTCGCCGGCCCGCACCAGCGGCGCGGGCTCCGCCTCGACCTCGCTGAGCAGCCGGGACATGGTCCGTCCGTAGACCTGGCACAGACGGTTGAGCAGCGAGGCGGTCGGGCTGATCTCCGCCCGCTCGGCCCGCGACAGGGTGGACCGGCTGATCCCGCTGCGCTCCGCCAACTCCCCCAGCGACCAGCCGCGTTCGGACCGCAACTCGGCCAGCCGCGCGGCCAGGCGCGCGTCGACGGGGTCCGGGGGCTCGACTGCATCCACGACATCTGTTTCGCGTCTCACATCTGGGAAACTATCCCGAATGTGAGACAACAGCGTTACGGACTTCTCACGCGCAGACTCCGCACGCGCACGCGACTCGCACGCGGGCGACTCACACGCGGGCGGCCTCGCCGAGCGCATCCAGCACCGGCCGGATCAGCGGATGCTCCTCCGCTCCCCGGCGGACGGCCGCGAAGACCCGTCGGGTGGGCGCCACCCCGTCGACGGGCCGGACGACCACTCCCGTGAGGTCCATGCCGCGCAGCGCCGACCGCGGCACCAGCGCCACGCCCGCGTCGGCCGAGGCCAGCGCGACGACCGCGCGGAAGTCGTCCGAGGAGTGCTCCAGACGGGGCTGGAAGCCGGCGCTCTCACAGGCCAGGACGACCACGTCATGGCAGGGATTGCCGGGGTAGGGGCCGATCCAGATGTCCTTGGCCAGCTCGGCGAGGGGCACCTCGGGGGCGTCGGCGAGGCGATGGGCGACGGGGACGACCGCGTCGAAGGGCTCGGCGTAGAGCGGGATGTGCGCGAGCCGCGGGTCGTCGGCGGCCGGGGCGCCGCGGTACTCGACGGCCACGGCGACGTCCACCTGCCGGTCGAGCACCATCGGCAGGCTGGCGTCGCCCTCGGCGTCCTGGACCCGGATCCGTATCCCCGGGGCCGTGCCCGCGAGCCGGGCCACCGCGGGCGCCACGACCAGGGCGATGCCGGTCGCGAAGGCGGCGACCGTGACCGTGCCGGCCGCGCCGGAGCTGTAGGCGGCCAGCTCGGCCTCGGCCCGCTCCAGCTGGGCGAGGACGGCGTTGGTGTGCGCGAGCAGGATCTCGCCGGCCGGGGTGAGCCGTACGCCCTTGGCGCTGCGCTCGACCAGCCGGTGGCCGGTCTCCTGCTCCAGGGCCGTCAGCTGCTGGGAGACGGCGGACGGGGTGAGATACAGCGCGGCGGCCGCCGCCGTCACGGTGCGGTGGTCGGCCACCGCACGGAGGATGTGGAGCCGCCGCGCTTCGATCATGGGATCGATTATTGCAATATGTCAGGCTTCCATCTGCGCCCGTGCCGCGACGAAGGCGTCCACGGCACGGTTCACGTCGGCCGTGGAGTGCGCGGCGGACAGCTGGACGCGGATGCGGGCCTTGCCCTGCGGGACCACCGGGTAGGAGAAGCCGATCACGTACACCCCGCGCTCCAGCAGCAGTTCGGCCATCCGGGCCGCCTGCGCCGCGTCGCCGATCATCACGGGGGCGATGGCGTGGTCGCCGGGGAGGATGTCGAAGCCCGCGTCCGTCATCCGACGGCGGAACAGGGCCGTGTTCTCGGCCAGCCGTACGCGCAGGTCGTCGGCCGACTCCAGCAGGTCGATGACCTTGAGCGAGGCGGCGGCGATGACCGGGGCGAGGGTGTTGGAGAACAGGTACGGGCGGGAGCGCTGGCGGAGCAGGGCGACGATCTCGGCGCGTGCGGCCACGTAGCCGCCGGAGGCGCCGCCGAGCGCCTTGCCCAGCGTGCCGGTGACGATGTCCACGCGGTCCATCACGCCGTGCAGCTCGGGGGTGCCGCGGCCGCCGGGGCCGACGAAGCCGACGGCGTGCGAGTCGTCGACCATGACCATGGCGTCGTAGCGGTCGGCGAGGTCGCAGATCTCGGCGAGCGGCGCCACATAGCCGTCCATGGAGAAGACGCCGTCGGTGACGACCAGTCGGCGCCGCGCGTCGGACGCGTCCTTCAACTGCCGTTCCAGATCCTCCAGATCACGGTTGGCGTACCGGAAACGGCGGGCCTTGGACAGCCGGATGCCGTCGATGATCGAGGCGTGGTTGAGGGCGTCGGAGATCACCGCGTCCTCGGGGCCGAGCAGCGTCTCGAAGACACCGCCGTTGGCGTCGAAGCAGGAGGAGTACAGGATCGTGTCCTCCTGGCCGAGGAAGGCGGACAGCCGCGCCTCCAGCTCCTTGTGCACCTCCTGCGTGCCGCAGATGAAGCGCACGGACGCCATGCCGTAGCCCCAGCGGTCGAGGGCCTCGTGGGCGGCGGCGATCACCTCGGGGTGGTCGGCGAGGCCGAGGTAGTTGTTGGCGCAGAAGTTGAGGACCTCGCCCGGCCGCCCGCCCGCGGTCACGGCCACGGTCGCCGACTGGGGGCTGCCGATCACCCGCTCGGGCTTGTGCAGACCGGCCGCGCGGATCTCGTCGAGGGTGGTGCGCAGGTCGTCGCGCACGGAGTCGAACATCTCAAAGCTCCTAGAGACGCAGGTGGGTCGGGAAGGGACGGTGCGGGGCGACTACGCCGTCCAGTCGAGGATGACCTTGCCGCCGCGGCCGCTCGCCGCGTCGGCGAAGGCCGCCTCGAAGTCGCGGTACCCGTAGCGGCCGGTGATCACGGGGGCGAGGTCGAGACCGCCCTCCAGCAGCACCGACATCGCGTACCAGGTCTCGAACATCTCGCGGCCGTAGATGCCCTTGATGGTGATCATCGAGGTGACGATCCGGGACCAGTCGACGGGGAACTCCTCGGCGGGCAGCCCCAGCATGGCGATCCGGCCGCCGTGCGTCAGGTTGGCGATCATGCCGCGCAGCGCCTCGGGCCGGCCGGACATCTCCAGGCCGACGTCGAAGCCCTCGCGCAGCCCCAACTCCCGCTGTCCGTCGGCGATGGACGCCTGCGACACGTTCAGCGCGAGGCTCGCGCCGATCTTGCGGGCCAGCTCCAGCCGCTCCTCGCTGACGTCGGTGACCATGACGTTGCGGGCGCCGGCGTGCCGGGCGACGGCGGCGGCCATCAGGCCGATCGGTCCGGCGCCGGTGATCAGGACGTCCTCGCCGACGAGCGGGAAGGACAGCGCGGTGTGCACGGCGTTGCCGAACGGGTCGAAGATCGCGGCCACGTCGAGGTCCACCGCGACCCGGTGCACCCACACATTGGACGCGGGCAGGGCGACGTACTCCGCGAAGGCGCCGTCGCGCCCGACGCCGAGGCCGACGGTGGCCCGGCACAGATGGCGGCGCCCGGCGAGGCAGTTGCGGCATTTGCCGCAGACGAGATGCCCCTCGCCGCTGACCCGGTCCCCCACGGCGATGTCGGCGACGTCCCGGCCCGTCTCGACGACCTCGCCGACGAACTCGTGCCCGAGCACCAGCGGCGTGCGGATCGTCTGCCGCGCCCAGCCGTCCCAGGACCGGATGTGCAGATCGGTGCCGCAGATGCCGGTGCGCAGCACCTTGATCAGCACGTCTCCGGGTCCGATCTCGGGCTCCGGAACGTCGGTGAGCCACAGCCCGGGCTCCGCCTTCTCCTTGACCAGTGCCTTCAACGCAACGGCTCCCGTGATGAGGGCCCGGGCGCGGACAGGCCGACAGGCCCCGCATCCGGGAAGACGTGTGGATTCGTGCAGCAATCTGCCGCACACCACCGGCCCAGGTCCATCGAGCTTTTCTTAAGCACCGCCACAGCTCTGCTTCACACGAGTGCACCGCACACGCGTTCGCATCACACGAGTGGCCTCGCTCCCGTGGACCGGCTTTCCCGCACACCACGCTGGGGCGTGACACCCTGGACCGCAACCCGCACGAGCCGGCCGACTGACGTGGAGCCCCTGATGACCACAGCACGGGACCTGATGATCGTCGCGTTGGACGTGACACCCGACGTCACGCCCGTGCGCGAGGTCGGACAGGGCGATCTGGCGCTCGCCCTCGCGGGCGCGGAGGCGATCGACCTGCTCCGGGCCGAAGCGCTCACCGTGGAAGACGACCTCCTGGTGCCCGGCCCGCCCGCGGAGCAGGAGCCGGACGATCCGCTGCTGGCCGAGGCCGCGTCGTCCCTCGTCCGGGAGGAGCCGTACGAGTCGGTCGAGGACTGGCTGTGGCGCCGGGGCAGCGGCCTGTCCTCGACCTACACCGACCGGCTGGAGGCGGACGGACTGATCGGCCGGCCACGCGGGCGCCTGCTCGGCGTCCGGTCCATGCGAACGGCGCCCGTCGACTCGCCGGCCCGTCGGCGCGCCACCGCGCGCTGGGCGTCGGACGAGCCGGTCCTCGCCGCGCTGGCCACCGCCGTCGGTCTGCGCGAGGAACCGGCCGACGGCGGCCCGGACCGCCTCGACGACGCGGTCGTGACGATCCTGGCGGCGGTCGGCGACGCGGTGGCGGAACTCGATGCCGTCCGGCGCCGTCGGTCCATCGAGGACGCGGCCTTCGGCAATGTCTGGCGGGCCTTCTGACCCGGGCTCCGGAGGCTCAGGGCGGGAATCCGCCGCTCTCCCGTCGTTGCAGCCGGCCGGCGAGATCGGCGGCCGTCGCCTTGATGGTCTCCAGGCCGGCCCTGCCCCAGGGCCGGGGCGCGAGGTCGGCGACGCACACCGTGCCCAGCACCATGCCGGTGGTGTCGATGAGCGGGGCGCCGAGATAGGAGCGGATGCCGTACTCGTCGACGACCGGGTTGCCGGCGAAGCGCGGGTAGTCGCCCACGTCCTCCAGGACCAGCGCCTTGCGCCGTACGACGACATGCGGGCAGTAGCCGTAGTCGCGGGGCAGCCGGCGGCCCACCGCGGGCTTGCCGCCCCGGGCGGCCCGGCCGCCGTGCGGGGTGTGCAGCCCGGCGAAGAACTGGCGTTCCTCGTCGAGGAAGTTGACCATGGCGTACGGCGCTCCGATCACCTCGGCGAGTCGGTCCGCGAAGGCGTCCAGGGCGGGCTCCGGCTGTTCCCCGAGGCCGAGTCGGCGCAGCCTGAGGGCACGGGCGGGGGCTTCCTTGTCCTCCGGGGTGAGCAGCAGACGACCGGTCGGGCGCGACGGGTCGTAGCTCATGTCCGGGTTCCGTCGCTGTGGACGTACGTCATATGCGGCTCCGGGGCGTTGGGTGCGGGCGTCACATGTGGGCGCCGCGGCTCGGCTGGGGTGCGGCCGGTGCGTGGGCGATGAGGTGTCTGACGAGGGTGAGCAGGGTCTGGACGCCGGAGGCGGAGATCCGGGCGTCGCAGCGCACGATGGGGACCTCCGGGTCCAGGTCGATGGCGGTGCGTACCTCCTCGGGGTCGTAGCGGTGGGAGCCGTCGAACTCGTTGACGGCGATGATGAAGGCGAGTCCGCGTTCCTCGAAGAAGTCGACGGCCGCGAAGCACTCCTCGAGCCGACGGGTGTCGGCGAGGATGACCGCGCCGAGGGCGCCCTCGGACAGTTCGTCCCACATGAACCAGAACCGTTCCTGGCCCGGTGTGCCGAACAGGTAGAGGACGTGGTGCGGGTCGAGGGTGATCCGGCCGAAGTCCATGGCGACGGTCGTCTCGACCTTGTTCTCGATGCCGTCGAGGTTGTCGGTCGCGGCGCTGACGGTGGTGAGCAGTTCCTCCGTGCTGAGCGGCGCGATCTCGCTGACGGCGCCGACGAAGGTCGTCTTGCCGACCCCGAAGCCGCCCGCGACCAGGATCTTCAGGGCGGTGGGGAAGGGGTCGGGGCCGTTGCCGTCGGGAGCGCCGTGGTCACGGTGATCGCCGTACGTGTCGTGATCGTCGCAGTCAGAGCTGTCGTCGTAGTCCATCGAGCACTGCCTCCAGTAGGGCCCGGTCGGTGGGGTTGTTTTGGAACTCGGGGGGCTTGGTGGTCAGCGCCCCGCAGTCGAGGAGGTCCGACAGCAGCACCTTGGTGACCGCTGCCGGCAGCTTCAGATGGGCCGCGATCTCGGCGACCGACACGGGTGCACGGGTCAGCTGGAGCGCGGTCGCGTGTTCGGGGCCGAGATAGCCGAGGGGGGTCGCCCCGGTGGCCATCACCTGGGACATGAGATCGAGGGCGACGCTGGGCTTGGTCCGGCCGTTGCTGACCGTGAAAGGGCGCACCAGCCGTCCGGCCGCGTCGTCGAGCCAGGGCCCGTCGCCGGCCGCCGCCACGCTCAAGGCCCCATCACCGACGGTTCGACGGCGTGCTGCCGGGGCGCGGTGATCAGATACGGCCGGACGCTCTTGACCAGCATCGCCATCTCGTAGCCGAGCACGGCGGCGTCGGCCTCCCGGCCGGCGAGGACCGCCAGACACGCGCCGGAACCGGCCGTGGCGACGAACAGCAGCGTCGAGTCGAGTTCGACGACGACCTGCCGTACGTCCCCGCCGTCGCCGAACCGGACGCCGGCGCTGCGGCCGAGGGAGTAGAGGCCGGAGGCCAGGGCGGCCATGTGGTCGGCGCTGTCGGGGTCGAGGCCGTGGACCGACTTCACGAGCCCGTCGCAGGAGAGCAGCACCGCGCTCGTGGTGTGCGGCACGCGCTGCACGAGGCCGCTCATCAGCCAGTCGAGATCGGATACCTGGCCGGTCGGCGCATCGCTCGCCATGGTGGATCGACTCCTTGGGGTACGAAGGTCTGCGGGAGCGCTGGGGGTGGGGGTGGGCATGGGGGTGCTCAGAGTGCTCATCCGGCTGGTGCGCTCCCGTCGTGCCGGGCGGTGGACAGGTCGGTACGCGCCTCGGGTATCGGCGACTGCCGCGGCGGTCGCCCGTCGGCGGTGTCCGACAGCAGGGGGGAGGGCGCGTCCATGAAGTCCGCCTCCAGGCTCTGCTGGGCCTCGGCGAGGCCGATGCCCCGCTGGAAGGAGGCCATCAGGCCGGGGTCGTGGCCGGCGGGCTGCTCGGTGTCCTGGCGGGGGGCCGGACCGCCGCGCAGCTGGGGCACGATGTGCTCCTGGGCGCGGCGGCGGGGCAGTTGGGGCTTGCCCATGGTGCCGCGCACCGCGCCGATGCGCGGGGTGGGGGCGATGCCCGCGTGCTCTTCGACGACGGGCCGGTCGGCCGGCCGGATGCCGGGCACGGCCTCGGCCGGATTGGCCCGCGTCTCCCGGGGCCCGCGCACGGGCAACGGCGCGGGCCGCCGCCCGTTGGTCCGTGGGGCGTCGGACGGCTGCGGGGCGTGCTGCGGGTGCGGGCTCGGCCCGGCGGGCCGCAGCTGCGGGGGCCCTGCCTCTCCGGCCGGGGCCGGACCGGTCTGCGGACGCGAGGAGATCAGGGGCACCCCTGAGGCGGGCGTGTGCTGTGTCTGCGAGGGCGCCGGTGATCGGCCCGCGCCGGGTCCGCCGGGGTCCCATCCTGGCGAGGACCCGGCCGACGAGCCGACGGGCGTCGCCCCCGGTGCCTGCAGCGAGCCCGACGACCATCCCGCGCCGCCGAGGTCCGGCCCTGGGCCCGCAACGGGCGACGGTCCCGTGTCGCCGATGCCTTGGACCCGGGAGGGAGCCGAGGGCCGGCCCGCACCCGGGGTGTCCTGCGCCGGCGGGGGCGCGGGCCGGGCCGGCGGGGCCGGCGGCAGGGGCGGGCGGGCCGCGCCGGGCGTGGCAGGCGTGGCGGCAGGCATTGTGGCCGGTACGAGGGGCTGGCCCGCGCCGTCGGTGTCCGGTCCCTGCGGCACGGCTCCGGCGACGCCGGGCGCGGAGCCCAGCAGCGCCTGCGGAACGACGAGGACGGCCTGGACGCCGCCGTAGATGTTGCTCTGCAGACGGACCCGGATGCCGTGCCTTCGGGCCAGCTGGGAGACGACGAACAGGCCGATCCGCCCGTCGGCGAGCAGCCGGCCGACGTTGACCTGGTCGGGGTCGGCGAGCAGGGCGTTCATCCTGCTCTGCTCCTCGACGGGCAGACCGAGCCCGCGGTCCTCGACCTCCACGGCGAGCCCGGAGGTGACGAGGTTGGCGCGCAGCAGCACCTGGGTGTGCGGGGCGGAGAACACCGTGGCGTTCTCGACGAGTTCGGCGAGCAGATGGATGACGTCGGCGACGGCGTGGCCGCGCAGCTCTCCGTCGATGGGCGGGACGAGTTTGACCCGGGAGTACTGCTCGACCTCGGCGATGGCGGAGCGCAGCACCTCGGTCATGCAGACCGGGTTGCTCCACTGCCGCCGGGAGACGGCGCCGCCGAGGACGGCGAGGTTCTCGGCGTGGCGGCGGATGCGGGTGGCGAGGTGGTCGACGTGGAAGAGGCCCTTGAGCAGGTCGGGGTCCTCGATCTCGTTCTCGAGCTCGTCGAGGATCGAGATCTCGCGGTGCACCAGGGACTGAAGGCGCCGCGCCAGGTTGACGAAGACCTCCAGCTTCTGTTCGCTGCCGGCCTGGCTGGACAGCTGTGCGGCCTGTACGACGGCGGTGACGGCCCCGTCGTGGGCCCGGGCCAGGTCGGCGGCGAGCAGCTCGAAGTCGTCGGCGTCCGCGCCGGGCGGGCCGCCGCGCGACCTGCGCTGGGGCGGGGTCTCACCGCGGCGCAGCGCCTCGACGACGGTGCGCAGGTCGGCCTCGCCGCGGGCGCTGCCCCGGCGCAGGGCCGCGACGCGGTCGCTGACCGAGCGGGCGGCGCGGTCCGCGGCCACGGCGGCGATCACGATGCCGACGCCGGTCACCGCGACCGCGCCGGCCAGCACCGCCCACAGGGTGAGGCCGGGCCGGACGCCGGTGGAGCGCACGGTGAACAGGACGACCGCGCAGGCGCTGAGCGCGACCGCGGTCGGGGGGAGCACGGCGAGCCGCAGCAGCTGGGGCCGTATGTGTGTCTCGGTCGACGCTGGTGCGGTGCGGGCGACCGGCCGCCCGTGCCGCCCGCCCTCACGGCGGTCTGCGCGTGCGGCGGGTGCGCGGAGGTGAGACATCGGTGTCCTCGTACTGGTCCGTCGAGCCGGGTCGTCGGTCGGGGAGCCGAAGAATTCGGCCCGGTGTCGCCCGACGGCCACTCACAGTAGTCGGCAACGCATCAGGTGCGGTGGGCAGTTGACAAAGTCCCGCAGCGAGCGTCCCGCTCTGGTATGAGGCTTCGCACGGCAGACCGAATACGGCGTGCGATCCGAGATGCAACGCGGAAAGAGTTCGATCAGACCTGTTCAGAGGTGGTCAGAAACGGCTGTGCGGGTCGGGGAGCCTTTCGCTCCCCGACCCGCACAGCCGAGCGTTCGCGTGTCCCGATCAGCCCGCCGGTATCGCCTCCGGCGCCTCGCCACCCTCGGTGGCACCCTTCGAAATGTCACTCTCGGTATCGGCTTTGGCCTTGACTGCCGTCTCGGTCGGGAGCGGCCAGCCGCCGGCCGGGGCGCGCGCCACACCGCGCCACCAGGGCTCGCCCGGAACGGTCTCCGCGGCAGGCTCGAAGGGCTCCCCGGGACGGGGCAGGGCGACGCGCGCGCCGACCGCCCCGGCGGCGGCCAGCGTGCCCTCCCCCGGCTCGGCCCACGCGTGCGTGGCGAGGTTGAAGGTGGCCCAGTGGATGGGCATCATCACCCCGCCGGTCCCGCCCTGGAGGTCGAGGTGGGCGCGCATGCCCTCCTCGGGGGTCATGTGGATGTCGGGCCAGAAGTCCGAGTACGCCCCGATCTGGATCATCGTGGCGTCGAACGGGCCGTGCTCGGCGCCGATGTCCTTGAAGCCCTCGAAGTAGCCGGTGTCGCCGCTGTGGTAGATCCGGTGCTCCTCGCCGGCGACGACCCAGGAGGCCCAGAGGGTGTGCTGGGTGTTGCGCAGGCCCCGACCGCAGAAGTGGCGGGCCGGGGTGGCGGTCAGGGTGAGCCCGCCGACCTTGGTCGCCTCGTGCCAGTCCAGCTCGCGCAGCCGGTCGGCCGAGACGCCCCACTGCTCCAGGTGGGCGCCGACGCCGAGCGGCACGGCGAACAGCGTGTCGGTGCCGGCCAGCGCCTTGATCGTGGGCAGGTCCAGGTGGTCGTAGTGGTCGTGCGAGATGACGACGACGTCGACCGGGCCCAGCGCGGCCAGCGGCACCGGGACCGGGTGCAGCCGCTTGGGCCCCGCGAAGGCGAACGGGGAGCAGCGCTCGCCCCAGACCGGGTCGAACAGCACGCGCTGCCCGTCGATCTCCGCGAGCACGCTGGAGTGCCCCATCCAGGTCACCCTGAGGCCCGTGGCGGGCGGCTTGGCGAGGTCGGCGAGGGTGGTGGCATGCACCGGCACAGTGCCCGAGGGGGCACGGCGGGGGCGCTGCTCCTTGTCGAAGAAGACTTTGGCGAAGTCGAGCATCGAGCCCGAGGGGCGGGTCCGCGCCAGGCCGCCGGGGTTCTGGAAGACCCCGTCCTTGAAGTGGGGCGATCTGCGGATGCGCGCCATGCGCTCACCACTCGGATCCGCGCCGAATGCCTCGGGCTGCAGAGCGCGGAGCCCGGAGCGCAGGGAACGGAAACCGGACACGGTACCTCCAGGTGGAGTCGCTGAGGCATTCCATTATGGTCGCCCCCTCCGACATCCCGTTGACAGCCCTCGCCCCGCCTTCCGATACTGACCCACTGTTCAGTAGTGATCCCTGTCGACGATGTCGAGGAGCCCGTATGGCCACCGCCCCCTTGTTGTCCCTGACCTGGACGGACGACGTCACGGGCCGCCGGGGGTTCCTGGTCGTCGACCGGCTGGTGCGCGGGGTGTGCAGCGGCGGTCTGCGGATGCGGGAGGGCTGCACCCTGGAGGAGGTGACCGGCCTCGCGCGCGGGATGAGCCTCAAGGAGGCGCTGCACTACGACCCCGAGGCCCGCTACGTGCCGCTGGGCGGGGCCAAGGGCGGCATCGACTGCGATCCCCGGGACCCGGCGGCGTACGGGCTGCTGGTGCGCTACCTGCGGGCGGTGCGGCCGTACGTGGAGAGCTGCTGGACCACCGGCGAGGACCTCGGCCTGACCCAGGACCTGGTGGACCGGGCCGTCGCCGAGGTGGGGCTGGTGTCGTCCGTGCAGGCGGTCCACCCGCTGCTCGACGACGAGAGCGCGGCCCGCGCGCGACTGGCGGCCGCCTTCGCCGTCGAGGTCGACGGCATCGGGCTGGACGAGCTGGTCGGCGGCTGCGGGGTCGCCGAGTCGGTGCTGACCGCCCTGGACCGGGCCGGTACGCCGTACGCGGGGACGCGGGTCGCCCTCCAGGGGCTGGGCACCATGGGCGGGGCCACGGCGCGCTTCCTCACGCGCGCGGGGCTGACGGTCGTGGCCGTCGCCGACGTCAAGGGCACGATCGCCAACCCGGCCGGCCTGGACGTGGAGGCGCTGCTGGCCGCCCGGGACGGCCACGGCACCGTGGACCGCGCGGCACTGCGCCCCGACGACCGCGAGCTGCCCGGCGACGCCTGGCTGTCGACAGAGGCGGAGGTTCTCGTGCCGGCCGCCGTGTCGTACGCGATCGGGGCCGAGGAGGCGGAGCGGATCGGCGCCCGGTGGATCGCCGAGGCGGCCAACATGCCCGTCCTGCCCGAGGCGGAGGAACTGCTGCACGCGCGCGGGGTGCGCGTGCTGCCGGACGTCGTCGTCAACTCCGGGACGAACGCCTGGTGGTGGTGGACGCTCTTCGGCGACATCGGCGCGGACCCGCAGGAGGCGTTCGCGTACACGCGCCGCTCGATGCGCACCCTGATGGAGCTGGTGCTGACCCGCGCGGAGGCCGACGGCACGACGCCCCGGGCCGCCGCACACACGCTCGCGGCGGAGCGGCTGCCGGTGATCACGGAGCGCTTCGGCCGCCATCGATGAGGCCATCGGCGCAGGTCGGGGCCGCTGTGTAGGGTGACGGCGTGGCGAGGGTCCGGTTGAGCGTGGCCGAGCGGCGCGAGGAGCTGCTGCGGGCGGCCATCCAGCAGATCGAGGCGCGGGGCGTGGCGGCGGTCAGGATCGCCGACGTCGCCGCGACCCTCGGCGTGAGCAACGCGCTGGTGCTCTACCACTTCTCGACGAAGGAGAAGCTGGTCGCCGACGCGTTCGCCTACGCGGCCGAGGACGACCTGGCGCACCTGCGCAAGCTGCTCGGCCGCCGCACCACGGCCCTGCGCCGACTGCGGTCGGCCGTGCGCTGGTACGCGCCCACGGGTCAGGCCAAGGGCTGGCGGCTGTGGATCGAGGGCTGGGCGGTGTCGCTGCGCGAGCCCGCGCTGCGGGAGGTCGCCCGGGACCTCGACAAGGAGTGGAAGGCGGCGCTCGCCGAGGTGATCGCGGAGGGCGTGGCCGCGGGCGAGTTCCGCTGTCCGGACCCGGCCGGCACCGCCCTGCGTCTGACGGCCCTCCTCGACGGCCTCGCCGTACAGCTGACGTCGTACGGCGGCACGGTGTCCCGGGCCAGGGCACACGAGTGGGTGGAAGAAACGCTGACGACAGAACTCGGGCTGAGCAATTCGGCGGACGGGTAGGGGCGGCGGGGGCGAAGAACTCCCGCCGCACCCCACCCCTTCACGCCAGCGCAGCGAGCCGCGTCCTGATGTCCTCGGGCGACAGCGTGCCCTTGGCGGTCACATGGTCGCCGGAGGACTCCCCGCGCAGCCGGCGCCCGATCCACGGCACCAGGTACTCGCGCGCCCAGTGGACGTCGTCGCGCCGTACGTCGAGGGTGCCGCGCGGCGGGAGCGGCGGCCAGGGCTGCTCCGGGTCGGCCGGTACCTCCAGGTCGAGGACCTGCCCGGCGCGCAGCGCCACGCGCGTGTGGCCCTCCGGGGAGAGATGGAGCCGGTCGCCGTCCCAGGCCCTGCGGTCCTGCACGGACTTCAGGGACCACAGGTCGAGCACCGGGCAGCCGTACCGGTCGGCGACGGCACGCACATGTCCGTTGTAGGTGGCGATCTTGCCGCGCAGATGCTTGAGCACGGGGACGCCTCGGGTGTCGAAGCCGGTGGTCACCATGACCGTGCCGGCCACGGCGGTCAGGGCCGAGATCGCGCGCTCGAAACGCTCGGCGACCTCGTCCGGGTCGGTGCCTGGACGGATGATGTCGTTGCCGCCCGCACAGAAGGAGACCAGGTCCGGGGCGAGTTCCACCGCCCGGGGGAGTTGGTCCTCCATGATCTGGTCGAGCAGCTTTCCGCGGACCGCGAGGTTGGTGTAGCTGAAGTCGCCTTCGGGCTGCCGGTCCGCGAGGAGTACCGCGAACCGGTCGGCCCAGCCGACGAACGCCCCGTCGGGGCCGGGGTCGCCGACGCCCTCGGTGAAGCTGTCCCCCACCGCCACGTACGACCCGATCACTGATCTGTTGTCATTCTTCGAATCGTCTGCCACAGCGGTTCATCATTCACCCTTTAATGTGACCTACGCGATCGTAGGAAGGGGTTGACGAACGGTGAGATAAGACACTCTTAAAGAGTTTGCCAATCAGGGAATAAGGGACCAGACCCGGAAGTTCTTGATCCGGAAGTGACTCCAGGTGGTACGGAAGGCGAAGTGCCCGCTCGTGTACGGCTCGGGGTCGGTGTAATCGAATACGAGCCGCCCGTTGTTCCACCAGCGGACGGCCGAACCGTCGGAGACGATGCGGACATGGTTCGGCTCGTTCGCGGCGAGCAGCGGCTCGGTGTAGTCGTAGATCAGCGGACGCACCCCCGCCTCGCCGACATAGCGGCGCAGCCGGGTCGTGGTGTTGGTGTTGGCGCCGTAGCCGACGTAGTACGTCTTGAGGTGGTCGTACTCGGCGAGGGCGCCGCCGCGCGGGGTGGCGAAGAGGTCCTGCGGGGAGCGGACGTCGACGGCGTTCCAGAAGTTGTTGAGGTCGGAGACACGGTCGTTGACCCCGCCCGCGGAGACGGGCGTGGCGACGTACTCGAGGACGTACGGCCCGGCGAACGGCCGCCTGAACCAGATCGTCGCCCCGGCGGGCACGTCGACCTCCAGGGTCCCCCGGGAGGCGGTGACGGTCCCGCCCTTCTCCAGTTCCACGGCCCACTGCCGCAGCCCGTGACGGAAGTCGTCGTGCGCCAGGAGACGGCGGTGGCGGGGCGTGGCGCCCGCGGTGGCGGCGGGCGCGAGGGCGGCCAGGGCGGCGCCGGCGGCGAGGGCTCCGAATGCTCTACGCGTGGTCGTCACGTCGGTCTGCTCCTTCGGGGTGGGTGATGGCGGGCCTGGGGACACGGCGGGTCTCGGTGCCGAGGTAGTAGTCGGGGTAGGTGGACTGGAGGTAGCCGCGCACGGTCCAGCCCAGGCGGTACGCGGGGTTCTGGGCGAGCGTGTAGACGCGGGTGGCCGTCGGCTCGGTGGAGGTGTAGAGGCGCAGGGCGGTGTGGTCGGCGGTCTCGGCGAGGATCTCCTCGCGCCAGTCGCCGAGGAGATCGCCGTAGAAGGGGGTGGCGTTGCGGGCGCCGGAGACCACGCCGGACGGGTCGAGGAGCGTCGCACTGGTCTCGGTCGCCGGGTCCCACTTCTCGACCCGGGTGAAGTCGAGCAGTTCTGACGCCTTGTCACCGTCCCACCAGATACGGAAGTTGACGCTGGGCGTGGTCGTGGAGACCTTGCCGTCCCGGACGTTGAAGACTCCCGCGCCGGGCCGGGTCACGTCGGCGGTGGACGTCCAGTACTCGTAGCCACGGTGGTTCGGGTCGATGTCGGCGGCGTTGCCGCGCCCGGTGTCCAGGTCGGCGTCGCTCACCGGGTCCGCGGGGTGGGAGCCGGTCGTCAGGCGCTCGCCGGTGTCGGCGTCGTAGTAGTACCAGGGGAACGCGGACACGACGCCCAGCTCCGACTGCTGGATGGCGAAGCCCTCCAGACCGGGCCGGTCGGGGTCGAGGTCGGCGATGTCGAAACGGTCGCCGTGGATGGCCCGGTCGACGACGTAACGCAGGGTGCCGTCGCTGTTCACCACGTAGTTGCCGTCGGCGATCTCGTCCTTGCCGTCCCCGTCGACGTCGACGGTACGGATCTGGTGGAAGCTGCTCGCACCGCTCGTCGGGTCCACGACGTACTTCCAACGCCGGGTCAGGTCGGTGCCGTTGAAGTCCCAGGTCTGGAACAGCACCCGGAACGAGCCTCGCCTGGCACCGACCCGGGTCACCAACTTGGTGATCAGGCTCGGGTGTTCGCCGTCGAGGTAGGCGATGCCGAAGTGACCGCCGGACGGGCCGTCGGCGACGAAGTCCTCGGGGACGGGCTGCCGGGTGCGCTCGGCGCCGGTCGCTCCGTCGATCACCGACACGAACTGGTTCGCGGGCGAGGCGGCGGTGACCCGGGCGCCGTCGGCGAAGACGGTCCCCGCGGCGGTGTGCGCCAGCACCTCCGCCCGGCCGTCGCCGTCGAGGTCGTAGACGGTGACGTTGTCGTCGTTGCGGTAGCCGCCGATGGCGGTGGAGCCGCTGATCGCGGCGGGCGCCGGGTCGTTGGCGCCGTTCCCCCCGACCTGGGTGTAGGAGCCGGGGCCGAGATCGACCCGCCACAGCCGCTCGCCGGTGAGCTTGTACGCCTCCAGCAGGTCGGACCGGTCCCGGGTCCCGGAGAGGCGGCTGACGACGAGCTCGTAGCGCCCGTCCCCGTCGAGGTCGCCCGGCCAGGCGTGCTGCACGGTGTAGCCGTCGGCGGCGGCGAGGGGGATCTCGGCGTAGCCGTCGGCGAGGTCGAGCGCGGGCGGACTCGCCTTCTGGGAGCGCCCGTCGACGACCGCTCGCACGGTGTACGTGCCCGTGCCCGGAGTGTCGTCCTGGTAGGTGGTCGACTTCCTGATCGGCTGCCGGTTCAGCCTGCGCCCGTTCTTGTACACGTCGAAGGCGATGGCGTCGCCGTACCTCGCGTACTCGGTGCCGAGGAGCCGCCAGCTGAGGAACGTGCCCTGCCCGGACGGCACGGCGACCAGGCCGCGGTCGAGGTCCTCGACGATCCGGCGCGGGGCGTCGGCGGCGTGTCCGGCGGGCGCGGAGAAGAGCCCGGCCAGCAGGGCGGCGCAGACGGTGGAGACGGCGACGGCTCTTCGGCGGCGGATGGCGTTCACTGGTGCTCCTTCGCGAGCTTTCCGATGAGGGGGATCAGGCGGTCGGCCGCCTTGCGGTGGCCCTGGGCGTTCGGATGGACGGCGTCCTGGAAGTCGCCATCGGCGGCCGAGAGCCAGCCGGCGGTGTCGACGAACTCCGTGCGCCGGTCGGCGAGTTCGGCGACGACCTCGGCGATGTCGGCGGCGTGCGCCCCGCCGAAGGGACGCAGGGCGAGGATGCGGGCGTGCGGCGCGGCCGCCCGCAGAAGTTCGAGGTAGGCGCGGTAGGCGGTGCGGAACTCGGCCGAGCCGAACGCGGTGTCGTTGGTGCCCTGGTTGACGACGATCACATCGGCGTCCCGGTCCGGCCGGGCCGGGGAGCCCGCATGGTTCCAGGCGTACGCGTCACCGGCGGCCGGCACTCCCCCGTTGCCGGTCCGGATCACACCCTGGCGGCCGAAACCGACCTGGGTGAGCGAGGCGTGCAGGGCGTCGGCGACCAGGGTGGGGTAGGCGGCCGTCCCGTCGGCGCAGTCGGAGGTGTTGACCGCGCAGAGCGCCAGTACGCCCTGGGTGACGGAGTCGCCCAAGAACACCAACTCCGGGGCTCTCGGCGCACGTTGCTCCAGCAGGCGGCCCCGGATGCCGGTCAGCGTGACGCCCGACTCCAGCGGCGGCGTCCACCGGTTCACCCGCGCGGAGACGTCCTTCACGGACAGCTCGGCCGTGTGCTGGCCTCGCCCGGTCGCCGCGATCCGGAGGTCGCCGCGGTCGACGGCGTACAGCTGCCTGGGTCCGCCGTCGACGGAGACGTAGAGCTGCGCGGGCACGGTGACCGACGAGACGTCGAACAGGGCGTGGACGGCGCTCCCGACGAACCGGAACCGCAGCCGCGAACCGGAGTTGACGGTGACGGCGGCCTCGGCGGTACGCCCCCAGCGGCCCTCGTAGACGAGCCGCCGGTCGTCGGGGCGGACGACGCTCGCGGCACCCGCACCCGCACCCGCACCCGCACCAGCGGCCGAGGCGGACGCGGGCGGAGCGGCCCCGGCCACGAGAAGCGCCACGACCGCCGCGGTCGCGGCACACCTGACGACGGCGGTGCAGCGGTGGACGACGCCGGACACGGGACCTCCGAAGAGCGGTGGAAAGCGCTTGCTCCCTGACGGAGATCACTGTGTCCCCACTCTGGCCCGGTTGTCGACAGGGCGAAAAGGGATGCCATGCGGCTGCCACGAACCCGCCACACGGCGGCAATGAAACGATCAAGAAAACGGACGCGGACACGCCGAAGGCCGGACCCGGGGATCGGGGTCCGGCCTTCGACTGCGTGTCAGGCGGTGGGTCGTCCGCGGATGCTAGACGGAGACTCCGTGCGAGCGGAGGTAGGCGATCGGGTCCACGTCCGAGCCGTAGTCCGGCGTGGTGCGGATCTCGAAGTGCAGGTGCGGGCCGGTCACATTGCCGGTCGCGCCGGAGAGGCCGACCTGCTGGCCCGCGGTCACGGTCTGGCCGGCCGAGACCGACAGCTGGGACAGGTGGGCGTACTGGGCGTAGTAGCCGTCGGCGAGCTTGATGACGACCTGGTTGCCGTACGCGCCGCCCCAGCCCGCGGAGACGACGGTGCCCGCGCCCACGGCCTTGAGGGAGGTGCCGGTCGGCACGACGAAGTCGACGCCGGTGTGGTAGCCGCTGGACCACATGCTGCCGGCCACGTGGTACGCGGTGCCGACGGAGGCGCCGGCCACGGGGAGCTGGTAACCGCTGGAGGCGCCGGTGCTGCTCTCGGCCGCCTGCGTGGTCGTCTTCGAGGACGAGGCGGAGGACGAGGTGGAGGCCTGCGAGTCGGAGGACTTCGAGTCGGAGGACTTCGCCGACTTCGAGGACTTCGACGACGAGCTTCCGGAAGAGGAGGCCGAGGAGGACGAACCGGACGACTCGGTGGTGCCGGTCGCGGCCTGCTTGCCGATCGACAGCTTGAGGCCGGGGTGGATCAGCGAGGGGTTGTCGCCGACGGCCGCACGGTTGTCCTGGTACAGCTTCTGCCAGCCGCCGCTGACGTCCTGCTCGTCCGCGATCTTCGAGAGGTAGTCCCCGGACCGCACGGTGTAGGTCTTCGCGGCGGCGGTCTTCCGGGTCACCGGAGCGGCCTGCACGGCGCTTTCCGAAACCGTCTGCGCGACCGACTGGGACGCGGCCTGCGAAACGGACTGGGAAACGGACTGAGCGGGGGCCGCGTGAGCGCCGGCGGCGCCCATGAGCGGAAGGGCGAGCGCTGCGCCGCCGGTTCCGGCGACGGCTATCGAACGAGTGAAGCGCTGGGTCTTGGGACGACGGTGCTTACCCTTCGCGGGCATGGCGAATTCCTCTCCGGCGCCTGCGAGGTGAGCTGTCGGGTGCGAGCTGGAGATGCCCGGCCGCGCCGAGGCGCGGCTTTACCCCAAGCCTGTTCCGGGACCGGAACAGGCGGTTGTGCCTGTGGGTCCCCCGCTCCTGCCGTGGACGGGTGAGTGTGCGGGCTCCGGGCGGCGGCAGGATTAGGCATCCGTCCGGATTGGTGTGGAACGTAAGCGACCAGGACGCACGGGGACAAGCAGAGGTTGCACGGTTAATGCATTTCTCTTGATCTGCTGTGAGAATTCCCGGTCACACTCCGTGAATCCAAACGCCCGCCATTCGCCGAATACCCTTGAAAAGCGCATGAATTACGTGAACATGACGTACGACGCTCGGTCACGGATATGACGCTGCTCACGTGACAGCCCTCCAGGATCCTTTATTCCAGAGCGAGTTGGAATTAAGGATCCAATTCGGACAGAAGGCTCAGATACGACGGAGTCGGATAACCGTCGCATCAAGGTCGCCCTTCAGCTCGGTGCGCAGCCCGTGATGCAACAGCACCGCACCTCGGTGAACTTCGCCCGTTTCGCGGCATTCATACGACTGTGTCGGGTCGAGTCCGCGCAGCCGGAGCACCGGCACGGGCTCCCCGAACCGCTGGGCCTGGAGCCAGGCGAGGACGACGCTCTCGTCTCCGCGCACATACTGGACGGCGCTCAGACCGCCCGCCGGGGGACGCAGCCGGTAGAGGTCGCCGTGCTGCACCAGAGGCCGGATCTCCTTGTAGAGGTCCACCCACTCCCGCGCCTCGGCGAGTTCCTCCTCGCTCCACTCCGAGAGGTCGCCGCCGACGCCGAGCACACCGGCCATGGCGCTGACGAACCGGAAGCGCAGCGAGCTCACCCGGCCGTTGAGCTGGGCGTTGGGACTGTCGGTGACCCACGCGGCCATGACCCGGGCGGGGTGGATCTGACTGAAGCCATGCTGGATGTCGAGCCGGTCGAGCGGGTCGGTGTTGTCGGAGGTCCACACCTGGTCGGTGCGGCTCATGATCCCGAGGTCGATACGTCCGCCGCCGCCCGAGCAGGACTCGAAGGCGACGCCCGGGTGGGCCGCCCGCAGTCGGTCCAGGAGGCCGTACAGGGCCCTTACATGGTCGACCCAGAGCCGCTGCGGGTAGGGGTCGTCCGGCCAGCCCGCGTCGGTGAAGCAGCGGTTGAAGTCCCACTTGACGTAGTCGACGGGGGCGCTGGAGAGAAGCCCGTGGAGCTGCTCCCAGAGGTACTCCTGGACGTCCTCGCGCGCGAGGTTGAGTACGAGCTGATTGCGGAACTCCGTCCGCTTTCGTCCCGGTTGGAACTGCGCCCAGTCGGGGTGGGCCCGGTACAGCTCGCTGTCGGGGTTGACCATCTCGGGCTCGACCCAGATGCCGAACTGCATGCCGAGGGCGTGCACATAGTCCGCGAGGGGCTTCAGGCCGTTCGGGAAGCGGTCGGGGTTGGGCGTCCAGTCGCCGAGCCCGGCGTGGTCGCCGGTGCGCTTGCCGAACCAGCCGTCGTCGACGACGAACAGCTCGACGCCGATCGCCGCGGCGCGCCGGGCCAGGGTCGCCTGTTGCTCCTCGGAGATGTCGAAGTAGGTGGCCTCCCAGGAGTTGAACAGCACCGGCCGGTCCTGCTCGGCGTCCGGGACGACGTACGCGCGCTGATAGGCGTGCCAGGCGCGGCTCGCGCCGCCGAATCCTTCGTCGCTCCACAGGCCGGCGAAGACGGGCGTGGTGAAGGACTCGCCGTTCTCCAACCGCAGCAGGCCCGAGTCGTCGTATCCGGCGCCGCCGGTGATCTGCACGCGCGCGTCGGGGAGTTGCGCGACGGCGATCCGCCAGGAGCCCGACCAGGCGAGGGCGCAGCCGTAGACCTCGCCGCGCTCCTCGGTCGCGTCGGTGTCCAGGGCGACCCAGGGCAGGTGCTGGTGTCCGGTGTGTCCACGGCGGCTGCCGATGACCTTCTCACCGTAGGTGAGGGGGGAGCGCGTGAGCCGCGACTCGGCGGCCCAGCGGCCGTGCAGCTGCGACAGCCGCCAGTCCTCGCGCTCGGGCAGGGTCCACACGGCGGAGTCGGCGCGCAGCAGCTCCTGCGGCCGCTCGCCGTCGTTGCGCAGGGTCGTCCAGCGCTCGACGACGTCGCCGCGCATCCGGTAGTGCAGGGTGACGGTGAGCCCGGCGTCCCGGAAGCGGAGCCTGAGCTCGTCGCCGTCGCTCTCGTGGGCCTCGAAGGTCCACTCGGTGCCGCGCCGTTCGTCGGTGCGCACGGACAGGGCGGGCCGCACGAAGCGGGGGCCGCCCTCGACCGGGTACTCCTCGCGGCCGTCGAGCGGGGACTCGAAGGACGCCCCGCGCTCCGACGGCGGCAGCTGGGCGAGCGCCTCGGCGTCCGCGAGCGCGATGCCCGGACCCCAGTGCAGGTGGACCAGCTCGTCGGCCTCGGTGAGATGGAGGGCGTAGCTGCTCGTCGGCCCCGAAAGGAGCCAGGTACGGCCGTCGTCGGCGATCTCGGGCATCAAACCCCCACTAATTCGAACAGGTGCGATCAAGCACCAACATCATCGATTGCGGTCGGCCCCTCGGGCAACTCCCGACCGCCGAGTCCGCGGACAAGTCTTCACCTGCGCGGACGACCGGTCGGCCGGCCTGTGGACAACCCGTTGCCCGGGGAATCCATGTCGTATGGTCCTAGGAGGTGTCCCGTCGGCCACCACGAGCCGCGCCGACGGAGACCGACAGGAAGGGGCACCCGTGACGCAGCAGATCCCGTCGACCGAGCCCGAGCTGGCCGGCGTGCGCAACTTCCGGGACGTGGGCGGCCTGCCGACCGTCGACGGCCGGCGCGTACGGCACGGCGTGCTGTTCCGCAGCGGCCACCTCGCGCACGCGACCGACGAGGACGCCGCGTTCCTCTCCGGCCTGGGCCTGCACACGATCTTCGACTTCCGCAACGCCGCGGACCAGAGGCTGGAGGGCCCGGACGTCGAGCTGCCGGGCGTGCGCAATGTGAACCTGCCGCTGTCGGACCCGGCGGACGGCTCCGAGTTCTGGAAGATGGTCCGGGACGGCCGGCTCGACCAGCTGCGCGAGATCCTCGGCGACGGCAAGGCCGCGGGCCGGATGATCGCCTCCTACCGCCGTATCGTCCAGGACCGCACGGCCGAGCACGCGCGCGTGCTGCACGCGCTCGCCGAGGACAGCGTCCCGGCCCTGATGCACTGCGCGGCGGGCAAGGACCGCGCGGGCCTGTCCATCGCGGTGACGCTGCTCGCCCTGGGCGTGGAGCGCGAGGCGATCGTCGCCGACTACCTGGAGTCCAACGCCAAGCACCGCCGCTACAAGGTGCGGCGCAGCGCGAGCTCGGACGAGGCCTACTCCCCCGAGGTCATGGAACTGCTCAGCCCCCTCTTCGACGCCCGCGCGGAGTACCTCACGGCGGCGTTCGAGACCATGGAGGAGACCTGGGGCAGTGTCGACGCCTACCTGGAGCAGGGTCTCGGGCTCGCCCCCGAGACCCGCGAGCGGCTGCGGGAGCGCCTGCTCGACTGAGCCGGCCGGCCTGCCGACTGACCGACCTGCCGGCCGACCCCACCGGTTGGCCTACCGGTTGGCCTACCGGTGGACCTACCGGTCGGCCTACTGGTTGGCGCCCGCCTCGAACAGCAGCCAGAGGAACGCCGCGAAGGCGTGTCCGACCGCGATGTAGATGATCAGCCGGATCCAAATGCCGCGCGGGATCTTCTCCTCGGTGTTGCTCATGACGTCACTCCGGTCCGGGACGGGTCGGGGCCCAGGCACAGTGTGGCCGTGGGGCTCTGCAGCAGGGTGTGCACGAAAAGGAGCTCGACCCCGTCGGCGTCCTGCGCGGCGAGGCGGTGCGGGGTCAGCGAGTCGAAGTGCGCGCTGTCCCCGGGCCCGAGCAGGTCGGTGGTGTCGCCCAGGCGCAGCCGCAGCCGCCCGCGCAGGACGTGCAGCCACTCCTCCCCGGGATGCACGCGCACGATGTCGCCCTGGGAGCCGTGGGGGACGTGGACGCGCAGGGCCTGCATCCCGCGCCCGGAGGCGCCGGCCTGCCAGTACGTCCAGCCGCCCGCGTGGGTCGGCTCCATGTCGGCGGCGCGCACGATTGCGTCCCGGTCGACGACCGTCTCGCCGAGCAGCTCCGAGACGGTCGTACCGTAGATACGGGCGAGCGCGAGCAGCATCGGCAGCGAGGGCTGCCGCTGCCCGGTCTCCAGCCGGGAGAGATGGGCGGGCGACAGCCCGGCGACGGCGGCCGCGGCCTCCAGGGTGAGGGCGGCCCGGCGGCGCAGGGCGCGCAGCTGGGGGGCGACGACGGGAAGAGCCTCGACCGGCGGGGCCTGCCGGGCCTGCGGGGTCGAGGGCTCGGTCCCGGACTCGGACGAGCTCATGTCCCCATTCCACGCCCGACTTGCCTCTGGGGCAAGTTTCTTGCCCCAGAGGCAAAAACGGCCGGGCCGAGGGCCGCCGACGGATTCAGCGGTTGGCGACCGCCTGCTTGACCAGCGTCTTGCTGAAGTCCCACATCAGGCCGCCACCGCTGTGCGCGTCGTCCATCACGGCCGTGAAGGCGTCGACGAACCGGTCCACCTCCCGCTCGCCGATGATCAACGGCGGGATCAGCTTGATCACCTCCAGGTGGTCGCCGGAGACCTGGGTGAGGATCCGGTGCCGTTGCAGCAGCGGTACGACCACCATCTGCGCGAACAGTCCCTTGCGCGCCGCCTGGAGCATGGTCCAGCGGCCGCGCAGCTTCAGCGACCGGGGTCTGCCGAACTCGATGCCGATCATCAGGCCCCGGCCGCGGACGTCGGCCAGCAGCTCGTACTTGTCGATCAGGGCGGCGAGCCGGGACCTGAGCAGGTCGCCGGTGACGCGGGCGTTCGCGACGATCTGCTCGTTCTCCATGACGGACAGCACGGCGAGCCCGGCCGCCATGGCCTGGGCGTTGGAGCCGAAGCTCGCCGAGTGCACCAGCACGCGGTCCATCGACGAGTAGACCTTCTTGAAGATCCAGTCCTTGCCGAGGGTGGCCCCGACCGGCACATATCCCCCGGACAGCGCCTTGGCCACGCACACCAGGTCCGGTTCGACGCCGTCCTCGTGCTGGTAGGCGTAGAAGTCACCGGTGCGGCCGAGCCCGGTCTGGACCTCGTCGACGACGAGCAGCGCCTTGTGCCGGTGCAGCAGTTCCTGCGCGGCCCGCAGATATCCGGGCGGCGCCTCCAGCACTCCCTTGCCCTGGATCGGCTCGACGATCAGGGCGGCGACGTCCCCCTTCTTCAGCTCCCGGGCCAGGGCGTCGAGATCGCCGAGGGGGACGGCCGTGTCGGGCAGCAGGGGCGCGAACCCGTCCCGGAAGCCGGACTCGCCGTTGACCGACAGCGAGCCCGTGGTGAGCCCGTGGAAGGCGTGGTCGCAGTACAGGACCCTCGGCCTGCCGGTGGCGTACCGGGCGAACTTCAGCGCGGTCTCCACGGCCTCGGTGCCGCTGTTGCCGAAGAACACCCGGTCGAGGTGCGGGCTGTGCGCGAGCAGCTTCTCGGCCAGCAGCCCGGGCAGCGGCTGGCAGTCGAAGCGGGTGAGATCGGCGAGCGAGGCGTCGAGGACGTCGTGCAGCGCCTTGCGGACCACGGGGTGGTGGCGGCCCAGGCCCATCACCCCGAACCCGGCGAGCATGTCCAGGTAGTCGTCGCCGTCCGCGTCCCAGAAGTAGGCGCCCTCGCCGCGTTCGTAGACCTTGTCGAAGCCGATGGTGTGCAGCATGCGCGGCAGTTGGTGGTTCAGATACCTGCCGTGCAGTTCGTAGCGCTCGGCTCCGCGCTCGGCGAGGAGGGCGCCGAGGTCGAACTCCGTGGTCATTCCGCTTTCTCCTTGACGTCCTTGACGGCCAGGCTCGCGCTGATCCGGCCGGCGACCTCGACGGGCGTGAGGCCGATGTCGGCGAGCACCTCGGCGCGCTTGGCGTGCGCGAGGAACTGCTCCGGGATCCCGAACCGCCGTACGGGCACGTCGACTTCGGCGTCGCCCAGGGCCAGCGCGACCGCCGATCCGACGCCGGCGGCACGGCTGTTGTCCTCGACCACGGCCACCAGAGCGTGCTCGGCGGCGAGGCCGGGCAGCGCGGGGTCGACGGGTTTGACCCACCGGGGGTCGACGACCGTGCAGCCGACGCCCCGGGCGGCCAGCAGCTCGGCGGCCTGCAGACACACCGGCGCCATCACGCCGACGGCCACCAGGAGCACGTCCGTCCGCTCTCCCCGGTGCAGCACGTCCATGCCGCCGACCCGGCCGACGGCCGGCACCTGCGGTCCGACCGACTCCTTCGGGAAGCGGACCAGGGTCGGCGCGTCGTCCACCGCGACCGCCTCCCGCAGTTGGGCGCGCAGCTGCTCGGCGTCGCGTGGGGCGGCGATCCTGAGCCCCGGCACGACCTGGAGGACGGACATGTCCCACATGCCGTTGTGGGACGCGCCGTCGACGCCGGTGACCCCGGCCCGGTCCAGCACGAACGTGACCCCGCAGCGGTGCAGGGCCACATCCATCAGCAGCTGGTCGAAGGCGCGGTTGAGGAACGTGGCGTAGACGGCGACCACCGGGTGCAGGCCGCCGGTCGCCAGTCCGGCCGCGCTGACGGCCGCGTGCTGCTCGGCTATGCCGACGTCCCACACGCGGTCCGGGAAGCGTTCGGCGAACCCGGCGAGCCCCACCGGGTGCAGCATCGCCGCGGTGATCGCCACGACGTCGTCGCGTTCCTCGCCGATCGCCACGATCTCGTCGCCGAAGACGGACGTCCAGGACGGCCCGCCGGCCGGGGTGAGCGGCGCGCAGGTGAGGGGGTCCATCGCGCCGACGGTGTGGAAGTGGTCCTCCTCGTGCGCGAGGGCGGGCTCGTAGCCGCGCCCCTTCTCGGTCAGGCAGTGCACCAGCACCGGCCCGTGGAAGCGCTTGGCCCGGCGCAACGCGGACTCCACGGCCTTGACGTCGTGTCCGTCGATCGGGCCGACGTACTTCAGGCCGAGGTCCTCGAACATGCCCTGCGGGGCGAACGCGTCCTTGAAGCCCTTCTTCGCACCGTGCAGGGACTCGTACACGGTGTGGCCGACGACCGGGGTGCGCAGCAGTACGTCCTTCCCCCAGGCCAGCACCTTCTCGTAGCCGTCGGTCGTGCGCAGGGTCGCCAGATGGTTGGCGAGCCCGCCGATGGTCGGCGCGTAGGAGCGCTCGTTGTCGTTGACGACGATGATCAGCGGCCGGTCCTTGGCGGCCGCGATGTTGTTCAGCGCCTCCCAGGCCATGCCGCCGGTCAGCGCGCCGTCGCCGATGACGGCGACCACATGGCCCTTCTCGCCCAGCACCTGGCGGGCCTTGGCGAGGCCGTCGGCCCAGCCGAGCGCGGTGGAGGCGTGACTGTTCTCGATGACGTCGTGCTCGGACTCCTCACGGGAGGGATAGCCGGACAGGCCGCCCTTGCCGCGCAGCTTGGAGAAGTCCTGACGTCCCGTCAGAAGCTTGTGCACATAGCTCTGGTGGCCGGTGTCCCACAGGATGCGGTCGACGGGCGACTCGAAGACCCGGTGGAGGGCGATGCTCAGTTCCACCACGCCCAGGTTGGGCCCCAGATGCCCGCCGGTCCTGGCGACCGCGTGCACCAGGAACTCCCTTATCTCTTCGGACAGTTCGCCGAGCTCCGGCTCGGACAGCGCCTTCAGGTCGCGTGGTTGCCGGATGTTCTCCAGGATCGTCACGTCGGGCCCCCTTAGGTCCGTGCTGTTCAACTCACGGTGACGGCCGGCTCCCCCGCCGTGACGCCGTCCTGCTCCATCTGCTCGGCGATCTTCATCGCCTCCTCGATCAGGGTCTCCACGATCTTCGACTCGGGGACGGTCTTGACGACCTCGCCCTTCACGAAGATCTGCCCCTTGCCGTTGCCGGAGGCGACCCCCAGATCCGCCTCGCGCGCCTCGCCGGGGCCGTTGACCACACACCCCATGACGGCGACCCGCAACGGGACCTCCATGCCCTCCAAGCCGGCCGTGACCTCGTCGGCCAGCTTGTAGACGTCCACCTGGGCCCGCCCGCACGACGGACAGGAGACGATCTCCAGCCGCCGTTCCTTGAGGTTCAGGGACTGCAGGATCTGGATGCCGACCTTGACCTCCTCGACCGGCGGCGCGGACAGCGACACCCGGATCGTGTCCCCGATGCCCTGCGAGAGCAGCGCGCCGAAGGCCACCGCCGACTTGATCGTGCCCTGGAACGCGGGGCCGGCCTCCGTGACGCCCAGGTGCAGCGGGTAGTCGCACTGGGCGGCGAGCTGCCGGTAGGCCTCGATCATCACGACCGGGTCGTTGTGCTTGACGGAGATCTTGAGGTCGCGAAAGCCGTGCTCCTCGAAGAGGGACGCCTCCCACAGCGCGCTCTCCACCAGGGCTTCCGGCGTCGCCCTGCCGTACTTCTGCAGCAGCCGCCGGTCCAGCGAGCCGGCGTTCACCCCGATCCGGATCGGGGTGCCGTGGTCCTTCGCGGCGCGGGCGATCTCCCGCACCTTGTCGTCGAACTGCTTGATGTTGCCGGGGTTCACGCGGACGGCCGCGCAGCCCGCCTCGATCGCCGCGAACACGTACTTGGGCTGGAAGTGGATGTCGGCGATCACCGGGATCTGCGACTTGCGGGCGATGGTCGCGAGGGCGTCCGCGTCGTCCTGGGTGGGACAGGCGACGCGGACGATCTGGCAGCCGGAGGCGGTGAGTTCGGCGATCTGCTGCAGGGTGGCGCCGATGTCCGACGTACGGGTCGTCGTCATCGACTGCACCGACACCGGGGCCCCGCCCCCGACCGCCACCGCACCGACCTGGATGCGCCGCGACTCGCGTCGCGACGCCACCGGCCGCAGGGGCATCGCGGGGACGCCCAGGGAGACTGCGGTCACGGCCGTCACTCCCGGTTTCCGTTGACGGTCTCCCGCAGGGCCCGCAGGGACTCCTTGAGGGAGCCCATGGTGGCGAGGACGGCGGTGGGCTCGTAGCCGCAGTGCGCCATGCAGTTGGCGCAGCGCGGGTCCTTGCCGCGGCCGTACTTGTCCCAGTCGGTGTCCTCGATCAGCTCCCGGTAGGTCGGCACGTACCCGTCGCTCATCAGGTAGCAGGGCCGCTGCCAGCCGAAGAGCGAGTAGTTCGGGATCGCCCACGCGGTGCACGGGAAGTCGACCTTGCCCTCCAGGAAGTCCAGGAAGAGCGGGGAGTGGTTGAGCCGCCACTTGCTCCGGTTGCCGCCCGCGAAGGCCTTCTTGAACAGCTCGCGGGTCTGCTCCACGCCCAGGAAGTGCTCCTGGTCGGGCGCCTTCTCGTAGGCGTAGGCGGGCGAGATCATCATCTCGTCGACCTTGAGGTCGTCGTTGAGGAAGTTGAGCACCTCGATGATGGTCTGCGGGGTGTCGGTGTTGAAGAAGGTCGAGTTGGTGGTCACCCGGAAGCCGCGCTGCTTGGCCTCCTTGATCGCCGCCACGGCCTCGTCGAACACGCCCTCCTTGGCCACCGACTCGTCGTGCCGCTCGCGCAGCCCGTCGATGTGCACGGCGAAGGCGAAGTAGGGGGACGGCGTGAACTTCTCCATCTTCTTGCGCAGCAGCATGGCGTTGGTGCAGAGGAAGACGTACTTCCTCTTCGCCACCAACTGTCGGACGATCTCGTCGATCTGAGGGTGCATCAGGGGCTCACCGCCCGCGATGGACACCATCGGCGCACCGGACTCCAGCACCGCACCCACGGCCTGGGCGACCGGCATGCGCTGCTTGAGCACCCCCGCCGGGTGCTGGATCTTGCCGCAGCCCTCGCACTTGAGGTTGCAGGCGAAGAGGGGTTCCAGCTCGACGATGAGCGGGAACTTGTCCCGCTTGCGGAGCTTCTGTTCGGCCAGGTATGTAGCGACCTTGATGGACTGGCGCAGCGGCATGGCCATGTGGCTCACCTCCGGGGGAGCAGAACATTACGGTGCCATTCGAAAAAAGCAGGCAGGACGGAACGAAGAACGCGGAAAGCTGATATTCCACCGCGCACCGTGCCGATCCGGACGAGTTCATGTTCTGGAGCGTCCACGACCACCCGGACGGCCGCAACCGGGCGCAGTTCGGTGCGCACGGCGCTCAGGAGCGTGGCCGCCGACTCCATGTCGACCGCGATCGCGCCGGTCGCGAGCAGGTCCGCCCGCTCCGCGCCGCGCACGACGTGGTCGGAGCCGGTCAGGGGCCCGGTGTGGACGGTCCGTCCGGGCAGGGTGCGCACGAGCTCCTTGACGAGCAGTTCGGTGCCGACGCAGGGGACACTGCCGCGCGGGTCGCGGGTCTCCTCGGCGACGACCAGGTCGCCGGGGTGCATGCCGGGGGCGAGCCCGGCGCAGAACCCCGTGGCCAGCACGGCCGCGCCGGCCAGCACCGGGTCGGTCAGGACCCCGGTGACCGAGCGCTCCGCCGCCCTCGGCCCCATGCCCGTCCGCAGGACGGTGACCGGCCCGCCCGCCCCGCTCCGGTCGCCCATGCGCAGGGCGAGCTGCTCGATGCCGAGCGCGCAGGCGATCAGCAGCGGGGCCGGGACGGGCTGTGTGCTCATCAGCTCCCCTTGGCCTCGGCGGCGGCGGACGCCGCGTGCGATGCGGACTTCTTGCGATACGGCTCCCCGTGCACGTACCGGCCGAGTGCGGTCAGCGGGAAGACCAGCCGGTAGAGGTGGTAGTTGATCGAGAAGTCCCACGGGAAGCCGGTGCCGGTGAAGTAGGGCTCGTCCCAGGAGCCGTCCTCCCGCTGGGTCTGCGCCAGCCAGGCGATGCCCCGCTCGACGGTCTTGGAGTCCTGCTCCCCGGCCGCCAGCAGTGCCATGAGCGCCCACGCCGTCTGGGAGGCCGTCGAGGCGCCGCGGGCGCTGAACCGGGCGCCGTCCAGGTAGGAGCGCAGGTCCTCGCCCCAGCCGCCGTCGTCGTTCTGCACCCGCTCCAGCCAGCCGACCGCCGCCCTGATCGCGGGGTGCCGGGCGGGCAGGCCGGCCGCGACGAGGGCCGGCACCACCGAGCCGGTGCCGTAGACGTAGTTGACGCCCCAGCGCCCGAACCACGAGCCGTCCGGCTCCTGTTCGGCCAGCAGCCACTCGATGCCGCGCCGGGTGCGCGGGTCGTGCGAGAGCCCCTCGACGGCCAGCATCTCCACCACATGGGCCGTCACGTCGGCGGACGGCGGGTCGATGACCTCGCCGAAGTCGCAGAACGGCAGCCGGTTGGGGAACGGGCTGGTGTTGTCGACGTCGAAGGCGCCCCACGCGCCGTTCCTCGACTGCATCCCGAGGTTCCAGCGCACCCCGCGCGCGATGGCCCGCTCCATCCGCTCCGGGTCGTGGTGCTCGACCCGGCGCAGGGCGAGCACCACCTCGGCGGTGTCGTCGATGTCGGGGTAGTTGTCGTTGTGGAACTCGAACGCCCAGCCGCCGGGCGGCAGTCCGGGCCGGCGCACCGACCAGTCGCCGGGGCGCACGACCTGTTCGCCGAGCATCCAGTCGGCGGCCTTGACCAGTTGCGGGTGGTCGGCGGGGAGCCCCGCGTCGGCGAGCGCGATGGTCGCCAGGCAGGTGTCCCACACCGGCGACTGGCAGGCCTCGATCATCCGGGCGCCGTCCTCGCGCCACACGGCGTACCGGTCGAGGGACTCCAGCCCGGCCCGCATGACCGGGTGCTGAAGGTCGTAGCCGAGCAGATGCAGGGCGATCACCGAGTACACGGCGGGCGGCTGGATCCCGCCCCAGCAGCCGTCGTTCTCCTGGCGCTCGATGATCCAGCGGGCGGCGGAGTTCAGGGCCGCCTTGCGCAGCCGGCGCACCGCGACCGACCGATAGCCGCGCACCACCTTGTCGAGCCGCTGGAAGAGCCCGTCCCAACTGTTCACCGGCGCGAGGGGCCGCGGCGGGTTGGGGTTCGCGGGGTCGGTGTGCAACTCGTCGAGCGGGAACGGCGCCGGGCGCACCGGGCGCTTCGCCGACACGACGGTGAGCGGCACGATCGTCTGGCGCGCCCAGCAGCCGAAGTTGTAGATGCTGAGCGGGAACCACCTGGGGAAGTACAGGAGTTCCGGCGGGAGTTCGGGCAGGTCCTCCCACTTCCACCAGCCGAACAGGGCCAGCCAGATCCGGGTGAAGACCCGGGCGCCGGCGATGCCTCCCTGGTCGCGGATCCAGGCGGCGGCCTTGTGCATATGGGGTGCGTCGGGGGCGTCGCCGTCCAGACGGAGGGCGACGTACGCCTCGATGGTGGCGGAGAGGTCGGGCGGGCCGCCGTAGAAGGTGGCCCAGGTGCCGTCCTCGCGCTGCTCCCCGCGGACAAAAAGGGCCGTGGCCCGGGTGGTCGCCTCGTCCCGGATGCCCAGGAACTGGCGGAGCAGCAGGTCCTCGGCGTCCATGGTGACGTTCGTCTCGAGGTCGCCCTTCCACCAGCCCTCGGCGTCCTGTCGGGCGAGCAGGAAGTCGGTGGCGCGTTGCATGGCGCGGGCCGCGGCTTCTTGTACCCCGGCCGCCACGGGGATGGTGATGTCGGTTTCGCTGGCCGCGGCAGCGCGGGGCGGCAGTGCCCCGGTGCTTCCGTCGGTCGTCGCTGTCATGGCTTCCCCTTCGTGCAGTGTGCATGTCGTTGCGTCTGCTGTGGGTCCGCCGTCGGCCGGTGCTGTCTCTCCTCGCACACCGGCCGGCGACTACGCGAGGGCTATTCGACCGATAGTGATCATCTCTTTCGTACGACGACGAAGTCGGCGAGCGCCGTGAACCGGTCCCGCACCTGCTCGGGCATGTCGACGGCGTTCAGGGAGTCGATGGCGACGGTGTGCTGACGGCGTGCTTCCTCGGCGGTCCACTCACGGCCGCCCGCCTCCTCGATCAGCGCGGCGCGGGCCGCGAACTCCTCCTCGGAGAAGGTCTCGAAGTCGCTGCTCTTGGCGTCCGCGGCGAGCATCTCGCCGAGCCGCTCGGAGGCGGAGCCGCCCGCCGCGAGCGCGGCCACCACGGGCAGGGACTTCTTGCGCTGGCGCAGGTCGCTCCAGGTCTGCTTGCCGGTGGCGACCGGGTCGCCCCAGATGCCGAGGAGGTCGTCGACGGCCTGGAAGGCCAGGCCGAGGTGGTAGCCGTACTTCTCCAGCGTGTCGGCGGTGCGCTCGTCCGCGCCGCCGAGCACGGCGCCGATGGAGCTGGCGCAGGCCAGCAGGGCGCCGGTCTTGTTGCCCTCCATCTCCAGGCACTCCTCGACGCTCACGCGGTCGCGGTGCTCGTAGGAGATGTCCTGGGCCTGGCCGTCGATCAGGGCGCGGGTGGCGGTGGTCAGGCGGCGGGTCGCGCGGCCCGCCTCCACCGTGCCGAGTTCGAGGAGGATCTCGTTGGCGAGGGCGAACAGGGCGTCGCCGACCAGGATGGCCTGGGCGGGGCCGTGCACCTTCCAGACGGTGTCGCGGTGCCGGCGCTGCTCGTCGCCGTCCATCAGGTCGTCGTGCAGGAGCGAGAAGTTGTGCACCAGTTCCACGGCGACCGCGCCGGGGATGCCGACCTCGGGGGCCGCCCCCGTGACCTCGGCGGAGAGCACGGCGAGCGCCGGGCGCACCGCCTTGCCGCCGTCGCCGTCGGTCGGCCGGCCCTGGGCGTCGATCCAGCCGAAGTGATAGGCGGCGACCGTGTCCATGGGCGACGCCAGACGGTCGACCGCCGCCCGCAGCACCGGTGTGGCCAGGGTGCGGCCGCGCTCCAGGAGCGCGGTCACGTCCACCGCCGTCCTCCGAGCGGCCGGCATGGCCGGGGGCACAGTGGGCACAGTTTCTCCTCTTGTTGCGGTACCGGAGGGGGTGCGGGGGTGTGCCGAGCCGTGCTGATCGAGCATCACGCCGCCTCCTCGAATGCGAAGAGTCGGCTGGGTCGGGGCCGGCCGAGGGCGCTCAGCGCGGCGTCGGCCGCACTCACGCCGCTGCGGACCGCACTCTCCATGGTCGCGGGCCACCCTGTGGCGGTCCACGCTCCGGCCAGGTACAGGCCGGGGGCTCTGGTGCGGGCGCCGGGCCGCAGACGCCCGACGCCGGGGGCGGGGGCGAACGTCGCCGTGCGCTCCCGGGTCACGAAGAAGTCCTGCACCTCGGCGCCGCGCGTGCCCGGCAGCAGCTTCTCCAGCTCGGGCAGGTAGCGCTCGCGCAGTGCGGCGACGGGAGTGTCGATCTCGTCCTGCGCGGCGGACTGGGACAGGGCGAGGTACTGGCCGGTGCGCAGCCCGGAGGCATGGGTGCGGTCGAAGACCCACTGCACGGGGGTGCCGAGGGCCGCGAAGAACGGCTTGTCGAGCACCTTGCGGTCGTAGACGACGTGGACGTTGAGGATGGGCGCGACGCCGATCTCCAGCAGCCGCCGCGCGTCGTCCAGCGCCCCTTCGGGGAGCAGGTCGTAGGCCTCGCGCTGGGGCACGGCGAGCACGACCGTGTCGGCGCGGAGCGTCTCGCCGGGAACCTGAACGCTCCAAGTCCCGTTCTCGTCAGTAGAGATGGAGGTGACGCGTGTACGGACCTCGGTGCGCACGCCCGCGGAGTCGAGCGCCTTGCGGGCGAGCCGGTCGTGCAGTTCGCCCAGCGGGACATGCGCCCAGCCGATGTCGGCGGCGCCCGGGTCGGACAGCAGACCGGTCTTGAACACCATCGCGGCGAGAGCGAGCGAGGAGTCGCCCGCGACCGCGTTGAGGGTGGCGACCCCGACCAGGTCCCACAGTGCCTCGACGGCGCGTGCCGACTGGCCGTGCGCGGTCAGCCAGCTGCCGAAGTCGGTTGCGTCCAGGGCCGGATCGGCGAGGTCGAGCCCTTTGAGCGCGAGCGCGGCCCGGCCCACTCTGGCGCGTTCGGCGAGGGAGAGATGCGGATACGCGGCGAGGCTGCGCCCCAGATGCAGGGGCACGGGCAGTGCGTCGCGCCGCAGTCTGCCCAGCCGCCGCCCCTCGGGCTTGGCGAGGTCGACGACGGGCACGTCGAGGCGGTTCTGCAACGGCGCCAGCGCGGCGCCCTCGATCCGGTCGAGGAACCAGCGGTAGGCGGTGCAGCAGCGCAGATACACGTGCTGTCCGTTGTCGACGGTCAGTTCGCCGCGCTGGAAGGAGAAGGCCAGGCCGCCCAGCCGGGGCCGGCCTTCGAGCAGCGTCACGCGTACGCCCGCGTCCGCGAGCGCGAGTGCGGCGGTCACCCCGGCGAGCCCGCCCCCGACGACGACCGCGCTGCGTCCTGCGGGACCGGACGCCCCCTCGGCGTCCGCGAGCTGCTCGTCGTTCATCGTGCACCCTCCCGTGCAGGCCGGCCATGGTGCTTGAACTTTGCACCGCAGGCCGTCGCAGTCAGGGACGCCGCGCCGCACCGGAGGGTTGCGCGCCGCTTTTCGCCGGTGGAATCACCTTGGCCCACTGTGTCGCCCGCCGCGTCCATCAGGTGTGCCTCCTGACGGTCTGCCGTGACACATGCCGGGCGTCCAGTCCCGACAGGCCGCGCACGGCGACGTAGGCCTTCTCCCGGCCGGGCAGCGAGACCCGGCCGCGCAGCACCGCCTCGGGGTCGCGCTCGATGCGGTCGAGGAGACGGCGGTAGATGCCGGCCATGGCGGCGACACAGGCGCCGCTGCGCCGGTCGAGCAGGGGAAGCAGCCGGTAGCCCTCGGCGAACAGGGTGCGGGCCCGGCGCACCTCGAAGTGGACGAGGCCCGCGAAGTCGGAGCCCTCCGGCGGCTTCGGTCCGTCGAACCCGGCCGAGCAGCCGAACTTGGCGAGGTCGTCGGCGGGCAGATAGGTCCGGCCGCCCGCCGCGTCCTCACGGACGTCTCTGAGGATGTTCGTGAGCTGGAGTGCGAGCCCGAGCGTGTCGGCGTACTCCGGCGCGCGCTCGACGCCGCGCGCCCCCGGCTCGGTGCCGAACACCCCGAGCGAGAGTCGCCCGATGGCGCCCGCCACACAGCGGCAGTACGCCTTCAGGTCGTCCCAGGTCTCGTAGGTCTCGCCGCGCACGTCCATCAGCACGCCGTCGATCAGCTCGTCCAGCCCGCCCAGCGGGACCGGGAAGACCCGGGCCGTGTGCGCGAGGGCGACCGCGACGGGGTCGGTGTCGTCCTCCTCGACCTCGCCCGCACGCAGCCGGGTGAGCAGCGCGCGGGTGTCCTCGAGCCTGGCGATCTTGACGTCGTCGTCCAGCGCGCCGTCGCCGATGTCGTCGACACGGCGCGAGAGCGCGTACAGGGCCGACATCGCGCGGCGCTTGGGCGTGGGCAGCAGTCTGATGCCGTACGCGAAGTTACGGGCCTGCTGTCCGGTGACGGCCTCGCAGTAGCCGTAGGCGGCGAGTACCGGTGCGGACACGTGCGGTGACGACTCCACGGTCCGGATCACCCCTCTCCTCGCAGGGTCACGCCCACCTCGCGCAGCAATTTCAGCTTGCCGGGCTTGGGCGGGCCGGGAAGTACGTCGTATTCGGCGGCGGCGATCGCGTGGATCGCCGCCCGTCCCCCCGCCACGAACCCTGCGAGCAGCAGCCTCAGCCTGCCGTGGACGCTACCCACCAGGGGGGCACCTTCATTCAGGAGATCGCGGGCGCGTTGCGCTTCGTACGCGACCAGTGCGCGCACCGATGCGCCCGCGGTTGCGGTGGCGAGATCGGCTTCCTGGACGTGGAAGCGCTTCATGTCCGCGGCGGGCAGATAGACACGGTCCTGACCGAGGTCCTCGGTCACGTCCTGCAGGTGCTCGACGATCTGCAGTGCGGTGCAGATCGCGTCGGAGAGCCGGATCCGCTCGGGGGTCGAGGTGCCGGTCACCGCGAGGACGAGGCGGCCGACGGGGTTGGCCGACAGTTCGCAGTAGGCGAGCAGGTCGTCGTAGGTCTCGTAGCGGGTGACGAGCTGGTCCTGCCGGTTGGCGGCGATCAGGCCGAGAAAGGGCTCGGGGGTGAGCGAGTGACGGCGCACGGTCGGCTGGAGGCGGCGCAGCAGAGGGTGGCGGGGGGTGCCGTCGAACACGCCGAAGACCCGGTGCAGATCGGCCTCGAAGGCGTCCAACAGGACCAGGCGGTCCTCGGCCTCGGCGGCCGACACGCCGAGCAGCCGGGCGTCGGCGCCGCCCGGGGCCAGGTCGCCGTCGCCGATGTCGTCGACGAGCCGGGCGAAGCCGTAGACCGCCATCAGATCGTCGCGCCAGGCCCTGGGCAGGAAGAACGGGGCCACGGGGAAGTTCTCGTGCGCGGCCTTGTCGAGCGTGCCGCGTTCGGGGTCGCCGGTGCGTGGCGCGACCGGCGCCGTCATCGTCGGCCGCCCGGGGCGGGGACGGCACGGCCTGCGTCGAGCTGGGGAGTTTCCGTAGCCATTGCCGTCACATCTCCCGTTCTACACTGCGGACCTAATACGCACTATTTCGGACACGCCGCCCGGCCGCCCGCGCGGCGGCCCGGACCATGGGTGTCGCGCATTATCGCCCCACTTGATGCATTTGGGGACCGGTCCAGCTTACGTTGTACAACGGAGTGCGGTTCGCGGGGGTGTCCTGCACATCACAACAACACACCGATTGGCGTCAAGATTCCTAAGGCGCCGCGGAGTTGACGCTTCCTTTGCAGACGCAGGGCCCCGCCGGACAGTTCCGGCGAGGCCCTGGCCCGCATCACACCGCCTACCCTGCCTGTCCTACTTGGCGGAGAACTTCTCGTACTCCCTGAGGACCTCTTCGGTCGGTCCGTCCAGGCGCAGTTCGCCGCGTTCCAGCCAGAGCACACGGTCGCAGGTGTCCCTGATCGACTGGTTGCTGTGGCTGACCAGGAACACCGTGCCGGCCTGCTCGCGCAACGCCCGCACCCGCGCCTCGGAACGCCTGCGGAACTTCGCGTCGCCGGTGGCCAGGGCCTCGTCGATCATCAGCACGTCGTGGTCCTTCGCCGCGGCGATGGAGAAGCGCAGCCGGGCCTGCATGCCGGAGGAGTAGGTGCGCATCGGCAGGGTGATGAAGTCGCCCTTCTCGTTGATGCCGGAGAAGTCGACGATCTCCTGGTAGCGCTCCTTGATCTGCTCGCGGGACATGCCCATCGCCAGACCGCCGAGCGTCACGTTGCGTTCGCCCGTGAGGTCGTTCATCAGGGCCGCGTTGACGCCGAGGAGGGAGGGCTGGCCGTCGGTGTAGACCTTGCCCTTCTCCGGCGGCAGCAGACCGGCGATGGCGCGCAGCAGCGTGGACTTGCCGGAGCCGTTGGAGCCGATCAGGCCGATGGCCTCGCCGCGGTGGGCGACGAAAGAGACGCCCCTCACGGCGTGCACCTTGCGCACCCCGCGCTGCTCGTCGTCGGAGCCGCGCCTGACGATCCGGCTGAGGGCGGCGGTCGCGCTGCCCTTGCCGGTCTTGGCCGCGTTGACGCGGTACACGATGTGGACCTCGTCGGCGATGACGGTCGGGACGTGCTGTCCCGACCGTTGCCCCGCGAGCGGCTCAGCCACGGCCGTACCTCTCCTCGGCCTTCCAGAAGTACACGAAGCCGCCGATGGCCACCAGCGCCGCCCAGCCGCCCGCGACCGCCCAGACATGGTCGGGGAGGTTCTCGGCGCCGTACTCGTCTATGAGCGCGAAGCGCATCAGGTCCATGTAGATGGCGGCCGGGTTCCACTGCAGGACGTTCGCCACCCACTGCGGCTTGTCCGCGAGGAAGACGGGGATGGAGAACATCACGCCGGACGCGTACATCCACGTCCGCATCACGAACGGCATCAGCTGCGCCAGGTCGGGGGTCTTCGCGCCGGCCCGGGCGAACACCAGCGCCAGGCCGGTGTTGAAGCAGAACTGCAGGACCAGCACCGGGACGATCAGCGCCCAGGACGCGTCCGGGTAGCTGCCCATGCCGATCACCACGAGGAACAGCACGAGCATCGAGTACAGCAACTGCTGGAGCTGCTGCAGCGCGAAGGAGATCGGCAGCGAGGCGCGCGGGAAGTGCAGGGCGCGAACCAGGCCCAGGTTCCCGGAGATCGCGCGGACGCCGCTCATCACCGAGGTCTGCGTGAAGGTGAACACGAAGACGCCCGTGACCAGGAAGGGGATGTACACCTCCTTGGACATCCCCCTGCTGGCGTCGAGGAGCACACCGAAGATCATGAAGTACACGAAGGCGTTCAGCAGCGGCGTGGCCACCTGCCACAGCTGGCCGAGCTTCGCCTGGCTGTACTGGGCGGCCAGCTTCGCCTGGGAGAACGCCAGGATGAAGTGACGGCGCCCCCAGAGCTGGCGGACGTACTCGCGCAGCGGAGGCCGGGCGCCGCTGACGGCCAGCCCGTACTTGGCGGCCAGTTGCGCCGCCGTGAGGCCCTCGTCGGGCGACGGAGGCGCACTCACCGCGACTCCGACGTCATGCGTTGTCTCACTCACAAGTAGGAAACTTTCGTCTTCGGGATGCGCAGCCTTGACGAGGCTGGCATGAGCCGGGGAGCCCGCGGTACGGCCCGGGGGCCCTCAGGGACGAGCTTGTCAGATCACCGGCGGCCGGCCCAGCCGGGTCAGCCGCCATACCGTACGCCACTTGATGGGCCTGCGCGGCCCGCACGGGGTGCTCCAGCCTTCCCGGAAACCGCCCAACCACGCCTTCAGCGCGGCCCCCGAGGGGCGGCGCGCCAGCGTGAGCAGCAGCCAGACCCCGAGGTAGACCGGGATCAGCGGAGCGGGAAGGTTTCGGCGGGCCAGCCAGACGCGGTTGCGGGCGACCATGCGGTGGTACACCGCATGCCGCGACGGCGCGGTCGTCGGGTGGTACAGCACCATGTCGGACCGGTAGTCGATCATCCAGCCCGCGTCGAGAGCGCGCCATGCCAGGTCGGTCTCCTCATGAGCGTAGAAGAACTCGTCCGGAAGTCCGCCGACTTCTGCGAAGACCTTCGTACGGACGGCGTTGGCGCCGCCGAGGAAGGTCGTGACCCGGGAGGAGCGCATCGGGTCGGCGGCGCGCAGCCTGGGTACATGGCGGCGCTGGGTGACGCCGGTGTCCGGGTCGGCGATCCGGAAGCTGACGATGCCCAGCTTCGGATCGGCGTCGAAGGCCCGCCGGCACAGCTCGGCCGTGTCGTGCTGGGCGAGCAGGCCGTCGTCGTCGAGGAACAGCAGGACGTCGACGTCGCGGCCGCTGGGGCCGAAGGCATCGATGCCCACGTTGCGGCCGCCGGGGATACCGAGGTTCTCGGGCAGCTCGACCGTCCTGACGCCCTCGGGGACGTCCGGGACGGGCGAGCCGTTGCCGACCACGACGACCTCGACCTGGTCGCCGTCCTGCTTGGCCACCGAGTCGAGCAGGGCCCTGAGCTCGTCGGGGCGGTTGCCCATGGTGATGACGACCGCGCCGACCTTGACGGGCGCGCTCACTTCAGCCTGCTCGACACGAGGATGGACACCAGGTGCAGCAGGGTCTGCAGCAGCGCGATGCCCGCCAGTACGGCGACGCCGAGCCGGGAGAAGAACAGATCGCCGCGCATCTGGTCGGCAACGGCCAGGAGCAGGATCAGCAGCGACGCCTCGATGCCGAGGATCAGCCGGTGGAACTTGAGGGCGGCGGCGGCCCGGCGGGCCAGCGCCATGCCGGAGGAGCGCGGCTCGGACGCCGACTCCTTGACCGGCGGCAGCCCGCCCTGGTGCCGGGCGACGCCGACGAGGTCGGTCTCGGCCTTGATCATGATCGCGCCGAGCGCGGCCAGCGTGCCGAGGAAGGCCCACAGCCAGTCGATCCGGCCGCTGCCCCACAGGTCGGCGGCGCGCAGTCCGAAGCCGACCAGCACGGCCGCGTCGGTCAGATAGGCGCCGACCCGGTCCAGGTAGACGCCGGCGAGCGAGTACTGCTTCTTCCAGCGGGCGATCTCGCCGTCCACGCAGTCCAGCAGCAGGTACATCTGGACGCACACCACGCCGAGCACCGCGCCCGTGATCCCCGGCACCAGCAGGGCCGGGGCCGCCAGCACGCCGAAGACGGTCATCAGATACGTGAGCTGGTTGGGCGTGACCCTGGTGTTCACCAGGTAGCGGTCGACCCGCAGGGACACCTCACGCATGTAGAGGCGTCCCATCCAGTGCTCACCGCTGCGCCGGTCCTTCACCCCCGGGGGGTGCACGACCGGTCTGAGTTCAGCTACCGATGGCCTTGACATAGTCGGCGTAGATGTCCTTGATCTGTTCGGTCTTGAGGTCGAGGTGTTCGAGGATCGTGTAGCGGCCGGGCCGGGTCTCGGGGGCGAACTCCACGACGCGGACGAATTCGTCCACCGTGAAGCCGATCTCCTCCGGCAGGACCGGCAGTCCGTGCCGGCGCAGCACCTGGGCCATGTAGGCCGACTCCTCGACGGCGCCGCGCAGGTACATCGCGAAGGCCGCGCCGAGTCCGCACTGCTCTCCGTGGGCGGCCGCCCGCTTGGGGAAGAGCAGGTCGAAGGCGTGGTTGATCTCGTGGCAGGCGCCGGAGGACGGGCGGGAGTCGCCCGACACCGACATGGCGATGCCGCTGAGCACCAGCGCCTCGGCCAGCACCTGGAGGAAGTCGGTGTCCCCGATGCCGCCGGGGTGCCTGAGGACCGCCTCGCCGGCCTGGCGGGCGATCGCGGCGGCGAGGCCGTCGATCTTCTCGCCCTTGATCCGGTGGGCGAGCTCCCAGTCCGCGATGGCCGAGATGTTCGACACCGCGTCGCCGATGCCGGCCCGCACGAAGCGGACCGGGGCCTCGCGGATGACGTCCAGGTCGATCACGACGGCGATCGGGTTCGGGACGCCGTAGGAGCCCCGGCCGGCGTCGTTGTCGAGGGTGGCGACCGGCGAGCACAGGCCGTCGTGCGCCAGGTTCGTCGGCACGGCGACCAGCGGGAGGCCGACCCGCGCCGCGGCGAACTTGGCGCAGTCGATGATCTTCCCGCCGCCGAGCCCCACGACGGCGTCGTAGTGCCCGGCCTTTATGTCGCCGGCCAGCTGGACGGCGTCGTCGAGGGTGCCGCCGCCGACCTCGTACCAGGTGGCTCCGGGCAGGGCGGGGGTGAGGCGCTCGCGCAGCCGGGCGCCCGAGCCGCCGCTGACGGCGATCGCGAGCTTGCCGGAGTGCGAGATGCGCTCGTCGGCGAGCACCCCGACCAGGTCGTCGAGGGCACCCGGGCGGATGTCCACGACGACCGGCGAGGGGATCAGCCGGGTCAGTACTGGCACGCGATCTCCCGTCCACGGGCGAGGTCGTCGTGGTTGTCGATCTCCACCCACGCGACGTCGCCGATCGGTGCCACGTCGATGCGGAAGCCGCGGTCGACCAGCTCCTGGTAGCCGTGCTCGTAGAACTGCTGCGGGTCGGTCTCCCACACGGTCTTCAGCGCGTCGGCCAGTTCGAGTGCCGCGTCGCCCTCGATGAGGGTGACGCCGATGTACTCGCCGGTCGCCTCGGCCGGGTCCATCAGCTTGGTGATCTTCGTCATGCCCTGCTCGGGGTCGACGACGACCTTCATCTCCTCGTCCGCGAGCGACTTCACGGTGTCGAGGGCGAGGATGATCCTCTTGCCGTCGCCGCGGGCGGCGAGCAGCGTCCGCTCGACGGAGACCGGGTGCACGGTGTCGCCGTTGGCGAGGATCACGCCGTCCTTGAGGGCGTCACGGCCGCACCACAGGGAGTAGGCGTTGTTCCACTCCTCGGCCTTGTCGTTGTCGATGAGGGTGAGCTTGAGGCCGTACTTCGCCTCCAGCGCCGCCTGCCGCTCGTACACGGCCTCCTTGCGGTACCCGACGATGATCCCGACCTCGGTCAGGCCGATCTCGGCGAAGTTGGCGAGGGTGAGGTCGAGAACCGTGGGTTCGCCCTCTATGCCCGCAGGCCCCACCGGCACCAGTGCCTTGGGCAGGCTGTCGGTGTAGGGGCGCAGACGCCGTCCGGCGCCGGCCGCCAGCACGAGGCCGATCATGCGGGTTCTCCTTCATCGTGTACGGCTGGGGCCCCTGCGGAGACCCAGAAGCGGGTGCTCTCGACGAGCACCACGAGCGCGACGGCCACGGCGAGCACCGTGAGGGCGACGGCGAACTGCTCGCCGGTCAGCACCCACACCAGAACGGCGACCAGCAGCGTCCGACCGTCGTGCCCCCCGATCACGCGCACCAGCCAGGCCGGCGGCGCTCCGGCGTTGCCGCGGATGCGGTACACCGTGTCGTAGTGATGGTAGGCGACGGCGGACACGAGTCCGAAAGCTGCCGGAAGCGCTCCGTTCACATCGCTTCGTGCGGCCAGGATCAGCACGGTGCCGTACTCGGCGGCCCGGAAGACCGGGGGGACCAGCCAGTCGAGGCTGCCCTTGAGGGGGCGGGACACGGCGTCGGCGGACAGCAGCACGTAGACCGCGGCGCCGATGACGACCGACAGGCTCGGCCCGTCGATCCAGGCCGCGAGCAGCAGCAGGACGGCGCCGACGAGGGCGAAGGCGGGGGCCGGGACGCGGTGCCTGTTCGGCAGGGTGCGGGCGAGGAACTCGGCGGCCGGGCCGCTGTCCGCGAGGTCCGCGAGCGCCTTCGCCGCCCGGTCCGTCCGGCTGGCCCTGCGGGTCAGCGAGCGCAGCACGCGCCCGGCCGTGGTGTAGACGGCGGCGAAGGAGCAGCCGATCAGCAGCGCGTAGAAGGTGATGCGGGGGGTGGTGGCCGCGGTCAGGACGGCGATCATGGCCCATCGTTCGCCGATGGGCAGGACTATCATCCGCCGCACCCAGACCGTCCAGCCGACGCTGTCGAGCTTGTCGGAGAGGGCGGCGGTGGGGCTGGTGTTGGCGGTGGCGTCGTGGTTGGCCTCGTTGAAGGAGAAGTCCACGACGTGCCGGCAGGTCTGCAGGACCATGGCGCCCAGGGCGAGGGCCCACACGTCGTCGCCGCCGCGGGCCGCGCCGAGCGCGAGGCCGGCGTAGTAGGCGTACTCCTTGGCCCGGTCGAAGGTGGCGTCGAGCCAGGCGCCGAGCGTGGAGTACTGCAGCGAGTAGCGGGCCAGCTGGCCGTCGGTGCAGTCCAGTACGAAGGACGCTATGAGCAGGACGCCGGCCGCGACGAAGCCGCCGCGGGTGCCGGTGGCCGCACAGGCCGCCGCGATCAGCGCGGTGATCAGCGAGGCGGTGGTGACCTGGTTCGGGGTGAAGCCGCGGCGGGCGCACCAGCGGGCGATGTAGCGGGAGTACGGGCTGATGCAGTAGGTGGTGAAGAAGCCGTCGCGGGCCTTCACGGCCGACTTCAGGCGGACGGCCTCGTCGTCGACGGCGGCGACGGCCTGCCGTGCCTCGTTGCGGGCCTGCGGGTCGGCGGGGACCTCCGCGACCAGGCTGCCCAGCTCGGGGTGGTGCACCTCGGCGCCCTCGGCGTCCAGGACGGTGATCACTCGGTCCGCAAGGCTGTCCACAGCGAGCGCGGTGGCGCCGGTCGCGGAGTTCTCCCGGGCCAGTGCGCGGGTCAGGGCCTGGCGGCCGGCCGGCTGTGCGGTCACGGCGCCCGGGATCGCGGCGAGCGGGAAGCGCGGGTCGGTGAGGCCGAGGCGCAGCGCGTGCTCGTGGCCCACGAAGCGGGCGTCCACGACGGCGACGCGCCGGTCGCCGGGGACGGCGGCGAGAAGGGTCTCGGCCTCGGCGGCGTCGGAAGCGGTCCGGATCTCGAAGCCGAGGGACCGCAGATCGCCCTCGATCGACGATCCGGGGACCGGCGAGCCGGTGAGGATGGCGGTCGACAACCGAACTCACTCCCTGGGTCCGGCGCGTCAAACGCCGGTCATGTACACGGTAGGGGCGCCCCTTGGTCGCACCGGCGACTTCACCGGTGACTGCTCCAGGCGGGCGGCATTCGGCAGAGGCTATCGGATGCCGGGAAGCCCGTGTTCACCGCCCGTTCAGGCACGATCGACCTGGCCTCGCAGCGCGGCTTGAACTCCGTTTGAACCGCCCTTTGCCGAGATCATCATCGGTGATCGGCACCCCGGCCGACAAACCGCGCCCCCCAGACCTGACATCCGGGACATTGCCCCGGGCGGGGGTCTGCGCGCCCGTCGGCATAGGGTTTGGAGCCATGACATGGCTGATCACCGGCGGAGCCGGCTACATCGGGGCGCACGCGGCACGGGCCATGACCGCGGCCGGGGAGCGGGTCGTCGTCCTGGACGATCTCTCCACCGGGGCCGCCGCGCGCCTCGGAGCGGACGTGCCGCTCGTGAAGGGCTCGGCACTCGACACCGAGCTGGTCGCGCGGGTCCTCGCCGAGCACGACGTGACAGGTGTGGTGCACCTGGCCGCGCACAAGCAGGTCGGCCAGTCCGTGGCCCAGCCCGCCCGCTACTACCGGGACAACGTGGGCGGCCTGGCCGGCCTCCTCGAAGCGGTCGCCGAGGCCGGCATCCGGCGGTTCCTGTTCTCCTCCTCCGCGGCCGTCTACGGCAACCCGGACGTGGACCTCATCACCGAGGACACCCCGTGCGCGCCGGTGAACCCGTACGGCGAGACCAAACTCGCCGGCGAGTGGCTGGTCCGGGCGGCGGGACAGGCGCACGGCATCGCGACGACGTGCCTGCGCTACTTCAACGTGGCCGGGGCGGCGGCGCCCGAGCTGGCCGACACCGGCGTCTTCAACATCGTCCCGATGGTCTTCGACCGGCTCACCCGGGACGAGGCGCCGCGGATCTTCGGCGCCGACTACCCGACGCCGGACGGCACCTGCGTCCGCGACTACATCCACGTCGCGGATCTGGCCGAGGCGCATCTCGCGGCGGCCCGGCGGCTGACCGCGCCGGACGCGACGGGCGATCTGACGGTGAACATCGGCCGCGGCGAGGGCGTCTCGGTGCGCGAGCTGGTCACCCTCATCGGCGAGGTCACCGGCGACACCCGGCCGGCGGTCGTCGAGGGGCGCCGGCCCGGGGACGCGCCGCGCGCGGTGGCCTCGGCGGAGCTGGCGGCCCGGGAACTGGGGTGGACGGCCCGGCGCGGGGTACGCGAGATGGTCGACTCGGCGTGGCGGGGCTGGCGGCTGCACCACTCCTGAACCTCCGGTGAGGGTGCCCTGACCTGCGATTCGTTTCCGCAGGTCAGGGCACATGACAACGGTGTTCAGTGCCGCATTGCCGGATACCCCCCACCCGTAGTTCACTGTGATCCCGGGGCAGAACACCACGGCCCGCGACGGACCATAGAAGGGCTGTTTCCATGGGGGCTGGGCACGACCACGGCCACACGCACGCTCCGACCACCGGTACGGCCACGGCGGCGTACCGCGGCAGACTGAGCGTCGCCCTGTCGATCACGCTCGGCGTGATGGTGGTCGAGATCGTGGGCGGGCTGCTCGCGGACTCCCTGGCGCTGATCGCGGACGCGGCGCACATGGCGACGGACGCGCTGGGACTGGGCATGGCGCTGCTGGCGATCCACTTCGCGAGCCGGCCGCCGAGCGCGAAGCGCACCTTCGGGCTCGCCCGCGCCGAGATCCTGGCCGCCCTCGCCAACTGTCTGCTGCTGCTCGGGGTGGGCGGCTACGTCCTGTACGAGGCGATCCAGCGGTTCTTCACGCCGGCCGCCACCGAGGGCGGGCTGATGATCTGGTTCGGCGCGATCGGCCTGGTCGCGAACATGATCTCGCTCTCGCTGCTGATGCACGGTCAGGCGGAGAGCCTCAATGTGCGCGGGGCGTTCCTGGAGGTGGCCGCGGACGCGCTGGGCTCGGTGGCGGTGCTGATCTCGGCGGTGGTGATCCTCACCACCGGCTGGCAGACCGCTGACCCGATCGCCTCGCTGGTCATCGGCCTGATGATCGTGCCGCGGACCGTGAAACTGCTGCGCGAGACGCTCGACGTGCTGCTGGAGTCGGCTCCCAAGGACGTCGACATGGCGGAGGTCCGCACCCACATACTCGCCCTCGACGGGGTGGAGGACGTCCACGATCTGCACGCCTGGACGATCACCTCCGGGATGCCGGTGCTGTCGGCGCACGTGGTGGTGCGCTCGGACGTGCTGAACGCCATAGGGCACGAGAAGATGCTGCACGAGCTCCAGGGCTGCCTGGGCGACCACTTCGACGTGGAGCACTGCACCTTCCAGTTGGAGCCGATCGGACACGCGGAGCACGAGGCGCGGCTCTGTCACTGAGCGTGCGCCCGCCTCGTCCTGGCGGGGGCGTCCGCACACACGTTCCGGGCGGTTCCTGGCCCGGCACGCCGGGCAAGATCGCCTACGGGTTCCCTCTCCGCACCCGGGACATGCGCGCTTTCGCGCGAAGTGCCGGGAGTGCCGGGCGCGTGCGGCAGACTTGGGGGCGCGAGGACCGATGCTAAGGATGGGTATGCCGATCACACCTGCCACCGCGACACACAACTCTTCGAACGGCACCGCGGACGCGATCTTGCTGGAGCTGGTCGACGAGAACGGCGTCACGATCGGCACCGCGGAGAAGCTCGCCGCCCATCAGCCGCCGGGGCAGCTGCACCGCGCGTTCTCGGTGTTCCTCTTCGACGAGCGGGGCCGGCTGCTGCTCCAGCAGCGGGCGCTCGGCAAGTACCACTCCCCCGGCGTGTGGTCCAACACCTGCTGCGGTCACCCCTACCCCGGCGAGGCGCCGTTCGCGGCGGCCGCCCGGCGCACCTTCGAGGAGCTGGGCGTCTCCCCGTCGCTGCTCGCCGAGGCGGGCACGGTCCGCTACAACCACCCGGACCCGGACTCGGGCCTGGTGGAGCAGGAGTACAACCACCTGTTCGTCGGGCTGGTGCAGGCGCCGCTGCGGCCGGACGCGGCGGAGGTCGGCGACACGGCCTATGTGACGCCCGCCGAGCTGGCGGAGCGGCACGCGAAGGACACCTTCTCCTCCTGGTTCATGACGGTGCTGGACACGGCGCGGCCGGCGGTCCGGGAGCTGACGGGTCCCTCGGCCGGCTGGTGACCCGCGGGGCGCGCCGGCCGTCAGAGCGCGGGCACGGGCTTGAGCGGCAGGGCGGCCCAGATCACCTTGCCGCCGCTCGTCGTGTGCTCGACGTCGCACACCCCGCCGGCCTCCCTGGCGATCTCCCGCACCAGGAGCAGTCCCCGGCCTCCCGTCCGGCCGTGGTCGGCCTCCAGGGCGGTCGGGCGGTAGGGGTGTCCGTCCTCCACGGACACCCGTACCCACTCGGCTCCGACGGCGATCTCCACCGCGAGCATCGGCGACAGCACCGCCGCGTGCCGGACGGCGTTGGTCACCAGCTCGGAGACGATCAGCAGGATCCCGTGGGCCAGGTCGTCCGAGACGGGCACGCCCTGGCGGTACAGCAGGTCCCGGACGGCGTGCCGGGCCTGCGGGACCGAGGCGTCCACCGCGGCCGCGGTGAACCGCCAGACGCCCTCGTAGGGCAGCGGTCGCGGCACGCTCTCCCCGAGGGATTCGGGAGGTGCGCCCGAGCCCGGGCCGTCCTCTGGGCGTGGGTCGGGCCCGCGCCCTTGATCGTCCATCGTCCGGTCGCCACCCTCGCGCTCGATTGTCACCACACGTCGAGTGTTGGTAACGAGGTGCTTCCGACCGGATGACTGAACAGAAGTCAGCAGTTATCGAGCGCTTCCGACCGCCCATGGCGGCCACGGTCGACTGCAGGACCGTTTCTGTCCTCTCCGCGCCGCCTTCGCGCACTCTTCGGGTTGTACGGGTTCGACGGCACCGCTCTTCCCTTTTGACTCCCTTTGACGCCGGTGTCGCCCCTCTCACATCGGCCGTCTCGATCATGGAGCCCGTCGGGTGATTAGATCCTGAGCATGGAGCCCGAACTGCTGCACGGCGTCACCGACGCGGTCGCCACCGTCGTCCTGCACCACCCGGCGAAGCGCAACGCCATGACGGCCGCGATGTGGGCGGCGCTGCCCCCGTTGCTGGACGCCCTGGCCGCCGACCCCGGAGTGCGGGCGCTGGTGCTGACCGGTGCGGGCGGCACCTTCTGCGCCGGGGCCGACATCTCCACGCTGCAGGGGTCGCCGGAGGAGGCGCAGGGGCTGTCGGTACGGGCCGAGGAGGCCCTGGCCGCGTTCCCCAAGCCGACGCTCGCCGCGGTCCGGGGCCACTGCGTGGGCGGTGGCGCCCAGCTCGCCGCGGCCTGCGACCTGCGGTTCGCCGAGGAGGGCGCGCTGTTCGGGGTGACGCCGGCGAAGCTCGGGATCGTCTACGCGTCGTCCGCCACCCGGCGGTTGGTGTCCCTGGTGGGCCCGGCCACCGCCAAGTATCTGCTGTTCTCCGGCGAGCTGATAGAGGCGGAGCGGGCGCTGCGCACGGGGCTGGTCGACGAGGTGCTGCCCGCCGACGAACTCGACCAGCGCGTCGCGGAGTTCACGCGCGTGCTGGTGTCCCGCTCGCAGCTGACGCAGGCCGCCGCGAAGGAGTTCGCGAACGGACGCACGGACCGCGACGCCCACTGGCAGGCACAGGCGCGCGCGGCCGGCGACACCGCGGAGGGCGTCGCCGCGTTCCTGGAGCGCAGGGAGCCGCGCTTCACCTGGACGACGTCGGGCTGAAGCCGCCGCGGGCCGTGCGCGCCGGCCACCGCGGCGCCGCCGCCGTCCCGGGCCCGAAGCCCCGCCGGGGATGCGCCCTGATGCCCGGGTGTCGGCGTCACCTGCCACAATTGCCGCGCAACCTCAGTGGAGAAGGCGGTACGGGATCGTGACGACACCCGGGTCCATCGAAGTAGGGTCCATCGAAGGCAGGATCGCCGAGGAGCTCGGCGTACGGGAGCGGCAGGTGAGGTCCGCCGTGGAGCTGCTCGACGGCGGCTCGACGGTGCCCTTCATCGCCCGCTACCGCAAGGAAGCGACCGAGATGCTCGACGACGCGCAGCTGCGCACGATCGAGGAGCGGCTGCGCTATCTGCGGGAGCTGGAGGAGCGGCGGACTGCGATCCTGGAGTCGGTGCGCGAGCAGGGCAAGCTGACCGACGCGCTCGAGGCGCAGATCCGCGGGGCCGAGACCAAGGCGCGCCTCGAGGACATCTACCTGCCGTTCAAGCCCAAGCGGCGCACCAAGGCGCAGATCGCGCGCGAGGCGGGCCTCGAGCCGCTCGCCGAGGGGCTGCTCGGCGACCCGTCGGTCGATCCGCTCGCGGCGGCCGCCGCGTTCGTCGACGCCGACAAGGGCGTCGCCGATCCGCAGGCCGCGCTGGACGGCGCGCGGGCGATCCTCACCGAGCGGTTCTCGGAGGACGCCGACCTGATCGGCGAGCTGCGCGAGCGCATGTGGGCGCGCGGGCGGCTCGCGGCCAAGGTGCGCGAGGGCAAGGAGGAGGCGGGCGCGAAGTTCGCCGACTACTTCGACTTCGCCGAGCCGTTCACCGCGCTGCCCTCGCACCGGATCCTGGCGATGCTGCGCGGCGAGAAGGAGGACGTCCTCGACCTCGTGCTGGAGCCGGAGGAGCCCTCCGAGCTGCCCGGACCTTCGTCGTACGAGCCCATCGTGGCGTCCAGGTTCAAGATCGCCGACCGGGGCCGCCCCGGCGACAAGTGGCTGACGGACACGGTCCGCTGGGCGTGGCGCACCCGCATCCTCGTCCACCTGGGCATCGACCTGCGGCTGCGGCTGCGCACGGCCGCCGAGGACGAGGCGGTGAACGTGTTCGCCGCGAACCTCCGTGACCTGCTGCTCGCCGCCCCGGCCGGCACGCGCGCGACGCTCGGACTGGACCCCGGTTTCCGTACCGGCGTGAAGGTCGCCGTCGTCGACGCGACGGGCAAGGTCGTCGCGACCGACGTGATCTACCCGCACGTCCCGGCGAACAAGTGGGACGAGGCGATCGCCAAGCTGGCGCGCCTGTCGAAGGAGCACGCGGTCGACCTGGTCGCCATCGGCAACGGCACGGCCTCCCGCGAGACCGACAAGCTCGCCGGTGAACTCATCGACAAGCACCCGGAGTTGAAGCTCACCAAGGTGATGGTGTCCGAGGCCGGCGCCTCGGTGTACTCGGCCTCCGCGTTCGCCTCGCAGGAGCTGCCGGACATGGACGTGTCGCTGCGCGGCGCCGTGTCGATCGCGCGCCGGCTCCAGGACCCGCTCGCCGAGCTGGTGAAGATCGACCCGAAGTCGATCGGTGTCGGCCAGTACCAGCACGACCTGTCCGAGGTGAAGCTGTCGCGTTCGCTGGACGCGGTGGTGGAGGACTGTGTGAACGGCGTGGGCGTGGACGTCAACACGGCCTCGGCGCCGCTCCTGTCGCGCGTGTCCGGGATCTCCTCGGGCCTCGCCGAGAACATCGTGTCGCACCGGGACTCCAACGGGCCCTTCACCTCCCGCTCCGAGCTGAAGAAGGTGGCCCGGCTCGGCCCGAAGGCCTACGAGCAGTGCGCGGGCTTCCTGCGCATCCGCGGCGGCAGCGACCCGCTGGACTCCTCCAGCGTGCACCCGGAGGCGTACCCGGTGGTGCGGCGCATGGTGAAGGCCTCCGGCCAGGAGGTGGCGTCCCTGATCGGCAACACGGGTGTCCTTCGCTCGCTGCGGCCGAACGACTTCGTGGACGAGACGTTCGGTCTGCCGACCGTCGGCGACATCCTCAGGGAGCTGGAGAAGCCCGGTCGCGACCCGCGGCCCGCCTTCAAGACGGCCACCTTCAAGGAGGGTGTGGAGAAGATCTCCGACCTGTCCTCCGGGATGGTCCTGGAGGGGGTCGTGACGAACGTGGCGGCCTTCGGGGCGTTCATCGACGTCGGCGTCCACCAGGACGGTCTGGCGCATGTCTCCGCGCTGTCGAAGACGTTCGTCAAGGACCCTCGGGACGTCGTCAAGCCGGGTGACATCGTCAAGGTGAAGGTCCTCGACGTCGACATCCCGCGCAAGCGGATCTCGCTGACGCTCCGCCTGGACGACGAGGCGGCCCCGCAGGACGGCCAGGGCCGGCCCTCCGGCGGCAGTCGGCAGCGGGGCGGCGGACGCGCGCCGCAGCAACGCCGTCAGGGCCAGCAGGGCGGCCAGCGCGGCGGAGCGGGCGGCGACGGAGCGGGTGGCGGGGCGGCCCGCCAGGCTCCCCCGCCGGCCAACAGCGCGATGGCCGACGCACTGCGCCGGGCAGGCCTGGTCGACCCGAAGAAGGGCAAGCGCTGACGGCTGCGCCGATCAGGTCGTGGGAACTGCGGGCCCGTTGTGGCTGGTCCCGCAGTTCCCCCGCGCCCCTAACGGGGAGCGCCACCAGAGCCGTTCATGCGTGCACGGTTCTCCGCCAGGAGCTCCTGGACCCGTCGCTCGACCTCCACGGGGTCGACTCCCAGGGCCTGGCCCATGTGGACGGCCCAGACCTCCGAGCGGACATTGGTCTCGAAGTCGAGGTCAGCGCGTACGTTCTCGCGGGCCGCCTGGCGGTTCTGGCTCACCATGACGAAGGTCGACAGGAAGATCGCCTCCAAGCTGACGATCATGGTGAGCAGCCCGAAAGGATACGGGTCCCAGACCGCCGCCTCGCCGAACACGCCCTCGTTGCACACGATCCACACCGTGAACCACAGGGCGTGCAGATAGACGAACGCCATGGTCCCGGCAAAGGTGGTGATCGCGTCCGCGATCCGGTCCTGGGTCCCGCGCATGCGCGCGACCACGTCCTGTTCGTGCGCGATCCGCACGGCCGACCGCTTCGCCGATGTGCCCATGGCCTCTCCCTGGATCGAGCCGCTAGCGTTCCGTGACCTTGCCGTCCGCGACCTCCAGGCGGCGGGTGACGTGGACCGCGTCCAGCATGCGGCGGTCGTGGGTGACCAGGAGCAGCGTGCCCTCGTAGGCGTCGAGGGCCGACTCCAGTTGCTCGATGGCCGGCAGGTCGAGGTGGTTCGTCGGCTCGTCGAGGACGAGGAGGTTGACGCCCCGGCCCTGGAGCAGCGCGAGGGCGGCGCGGGTGCGTTCACCGGGTGACAGGGTGGCCGCCGAGCGCACGACATGGTCCGACTTCAGACCGAACTTGGCCAGCAGGGTGCGCACCTCGACCGGTTCGGTGTCCGGGACGGCCGCGCGGAACGCGTCCAGCAGCGACTCGGAGCCGTGGAACAGCTGCCGCGCCTGGTCGACCTCGCCGACCAGGACGCCCGAGCCGAGGCCGGCCTGTCCGGCGTCCAGCGGGATCCGGCCGAGGAGCGCGCCGAGCAGGGTCGACTTGCCCGCGCCGTTCGCGCCGGTGACGGCGACCCGGTCGGCCCAGTCGATCTGCAGGGTCACCGGCCCGAAGGTGAAGTCGCCGCGCCGCACCTCGGCCTCGCGCAGGGTGGCGACGACCGCGCCGGAGCGCGGGGCGGCCGCGATCTCCATCTGCAGCTCCCACTCCTTGCGGGGCTCCTCGACGACGTCGAGGCGTTCGATCATCCGCTGGGTCTGGCGGGCCTTCGCGGCCTGCTTCTCGCTGGCCTCGCTGCGGAACTTGCGGCCGATCTTGTCGTTGTCGTTGTTCGCCTTGCGACGGGCGTTCTTGACGCCCTTGTCCATCCAGCCGCGCTGCATCTGCGCACGGTCCTGGAGGGCGGCCTTCTTGTCGGCGTACTCCTCGAAGTCGTCGCGCGCGTGCCGACGGGCCACGTCCCGTTCCTCCAGGTAGGCGTCGTAGCCGCCGCCGTAGAGGTGGATCTGCTGCTGGGCGAGGTCGAGTTCGAGGACCTTGGTGACCGTGCGGGTGAGGAACTCGCGGTCGTGGCTGACGACCACGGTGCCGGCCCGCAGGCCGGTCACGAAGCGTTCGAGGCGCTCCAGGCCGTCCAGGTCGAGGTCGTTGGTCGGCTCGTCGAGGAGGAAGACGTCGTAGCGGGACAGCAGGAGGGAGGCGAGGCCCGCGCGGGCGGCCTGGCCGCCGGACAGCGCGGTCATCGGCTGGTCGAGGTCCACGCCGAGGCCCAGCGAGTCGGCGACCTCCGCGGCGCGCTCGTCGAGGTCGGCGCCGCCGAGGTCGAGCCAGCGCTCCAGGCTCTCCGCGTAGGCGTCGTCGGAGCCGGGCGCGCCGTCGACCAGGGCCTGGGTGGCCTCGTCCATCGTGCGCTGCGCCTCGGCGACGCCGGTGCGGCGGGCGAGGAACTCGCGCACGCTCTCCCCCGGGCGGCGCTCCGGTTCCTGGGGCAGATGGCCGACGCTCGCGGTCGGCGGGGAGAGCCTGAGCTCGCCCTGCTCGGGCGTGGTGAGCCCGGCGAGCAGCTTCAGCAGGGTGGACTTGCCCGCACCGTTGGCACCGACCAGCCCGATCACGTCTCCGGGGGCGACGACGAGGTCGAGCCCGGAGAAGAGGGAGCGGTCGCCGTGCCCGGCGGCGAGGTTCTTGGCGACGAGAGTGGCAGTCATCAGGTCGTAGATCCTAGTCGCCGTACGGGGGCCCGGCCCCCGCGGTCCCCCGCTGTCTCGCTCTTCGGCCGCGCGGTCGGTTAACGTCCGGGCGTGGACACTCGGTTGAACGGCGATGTGATCGTGGTCGGCGGCGGGGTCATCGGGCTGGCGACGGCCGTGGTCCTCGCCGAGCGCGGCCTGCGGGTGCGGGTGTGGACGCGCGAACCGGCCGAGCGGACCACCTCGGCCGTGGCCGGCGGGCTGTGGTGGCCGTACCGCATCGAGCCGATGGCGTCGGCGCGGGCGTGGGCGCTGCGGTCCCTGGAGATCTACGAGCGGCTCGCCGCGCGGCCCGAGGAGACCGGGGTGCGCCTGGTCGACGGGGTGATGGGCGGGACGGACCTGGCCGACGTCGAGAGCTGGGCCGTCGGCCGGCTGGCCGGGCTGCGCCGGTCCACGGCACGCGAGTACGGCGCCGGGACCGGCATCCGGGCGCGGCTGCCGCTGATCGACATGGCGACGCATCTGCCGTGGCTGCGGGAGCGGCTGCTGCGGGCGGGCGGCACGGTCGAGGAGCGCACGGTGACCGATCTGGCGGAGGCCGAGGCGCCGGTCGTGGTCAACTGCACCGGGCTGGGCGCCCGGGAGCTGGCGGCGGACGCGTCGGTGCGGCCCGTGCGGGGGCAGCTCGTCGTCGTGGAGAACCCCGGGATCGACACCTGGCTCGTCGCCACCGGCCCGGACGGGGAGATGGCCTGTCTCTTCCCGCAGCCCGGACGGCTGCTGCTGGGCGGCACCGCGGAGGACGGCGTGTGGTCGCAGGAGCCGGACCCGCAGACGGCCGAGGCGATCGTCCGGCGTTGTGCGGCCCTGCGGCCGGAGGTCGGCGGGGCGCGGATCCTGGAGCACCGGGTGGGGCTGCGGCCGGCCCGGGCCGCGGTGCGGCTGGAGCGGACCCGTCTGCCGGACGGGCGGGCGGTGGTGCACCACTACGGGCACGGCGGGGCGGGCGTGACGGTGGCCTGGGGTTGCGCGCAGGAGGCGGCCGAGCTCGTGTGCTCGGCCGCCTCCCCTTAGCCGGAAGGCCTACGGAATCCGGTACGTGTGGTGCGGTGTCCCCACGCCGGCGAGGGGCCCGGCGTAGGGGGTGCGGGCCGCCGATCCGGAGGTGGCGCGGACGAAGGCCGCGGCGCCTCCGACGAACGGGACCCGGGCCGAGGTGCGCGACAGGTCCAGGGTGAGGGTCGGAATGTCGGCGGGCGGGTCGATGAGGTCCCTGTCGGTGCCCGCGACGATCAGCGCGAGGCGGTGCCCGGCCGGCACGACATGGTCGGTGGCCGCCAGATCGAGGGTGATCGTGTACGCCTTGCCCGGGGTGAGCGGGACGCCCTTGCCCGGGTCGGCGTAGGTGCCCAGGTCGGCCCAGCCGCGGCTGACGACGGTCTGGCCGACGTCGGCCGTCCTCGCCGTCGTCTCCTTGAAGCAGGCGCTGTCGCCCGCGGTGCTCTCGCCCCAGCAGGTGCGGTCGGCGAGGGTGGTGATGCCCTCGCCGCTCGCCGCGTAGTCGCGGATGACGTCGGGGCCGACGTCGACGAGGACGGCGGTCAGATGCGCCGTCGCGGTGCCGGGCGTGGCGGTGACGGTGACCTTGGAGGAGCCGGACAGCCGCAGGTCGCGGGTGAGGGCGCCGGTGACGAACCCGGCCTTCTCGGGGGTCGCCGCGTCGATCTGCGCCGCCCAGTCGGTCTCGCCGAGCCCCGGGTCGTCGGTGAAGGTCGTGGTGCCCGTGCCCTTGCGCAGGCCGAGGGCGCCGACGCCCGGCTGGACGCCGGCGGTCGGGCGCAGGGTCGCGGTCTGCGTGCCCTTCGGCGGCCAGACCTTGGAGGTGACCCACTGGTCGGGGTGGCGTTCGATGTCGGCCATGGGCTCGCGGTCGATGCCGTTGTCGTAGCCGAGGAGCTCGTGGTCGAACCAGCGGTGCAGGGTGTCCACCCAGGTGGCACGGCGGAAGTCGAAGGGGTCGACGTGGCCGGTCTGGGAGAGCCAGATCTTGCGCTCCACGCCACTCTTCGCGAGGGCGTCCCACCACTGGCCGAGGTGCTTGGTGCGGACGTTGAGGTCCTGCAGGCCGTGGACGAGGAAGACGCTGGCCTTGACGTTGTGCGCGTTCTTGACGTAGTCGCGCTCGGCCCACAGCGATGTCAGGTCGCCGGTGCGCGGGGCCTCGTCGACCAGTCGCCGCTGGACGGCCGTGCACCTGGCGTGGGACTCCGGGCTGTCGACGTAGTCGGCGAGCCGGTCGGGTCCTGAGTCGTAGAGGGGCGCGCCCTGGGCGAAGTAGTAGTCGTACCAGGAGGAGATGGCGCTGATCGGGACGATGGTCTTCAGGCCCCGCACGCCGGTGGCGGCGACGGCGTTGGCTATGGTGCCGTCCCAGCTCTTGCCGATCATGCCGGTCCTGCCGTTGGTCCAGTCCGCCTTCGCGGTCGCGCTGCCGGTGCGGGTGGTGTAGGCCCTGGCGCGGCCGTTCAGCCAGTCGATCACGGCCTTCGCCGACCGGACCTCGTTGCGGCCGCCGACGTCCTCGCAGCCGTCGGAGCGGTTGGTGCCGGCCAGGTCGACGCCTACGAAGGCGTAGCCGCGCGGCACGAAGTAGTTGTCGTAGAACAGCGGCATCCGGACGACGTTCCCGGCCGCGTCGTAGGTCTTGCGCTGGCTCTCGTTGCCGCGTCCGCAGCAGGAGTAGTAGGGGCTCGCGTCCATGATGACGGGCACCTTGCGGCCCTGGGCGGCGGGTTCGCGGGGGCGGACGACGTCGACGGCGACGCGGTCGGTCCTCCCGTCGCCGTCGCCGTCGAGTCCGGTGTCGACCCAGACGGCTTCGCGGACGGCGTTCTCGTAGGAGTAGACGGGCCTGCTCTCGCGCGCGGCGCCGGAGAAGCCGGCGGCGTCGGAGGCGCTGTGGGCCGCGGTCGGGGTGAGGAAGGCGGCCGTCAGAAGGGTGATGACGGCGGTCGCGAGCGGTCTCCAGATCGTGAAGCGCATGCGTGTCGACATGCGCGGGACGCTACCCCGGTCAACTCCTGTGCAGAAGAGGGCCGCTGTGCGCCGGCTGTGACACGAGGGCCTCCCTGGGGAGGGAGTGCGCGGGGATGTGCGGGGGTGCGCCGTGACGGCCGAATGGCGATCGTGTGACAGGGGCGGCGGTGGACACCCCTGCGCGCACGGGGACTCAATAGGCTCCGAACAGATCTCCGTCCCCCACGACTTGGAGCTTTCGTGCACCGCAGACTCATCGCGCCCGGCGCACTTGCCGCCGCGTCCGTGCTGCTGGCGATCCCGGCGTCCGCCGCGAGCCACTCCCCCGGCGCGTCGGGCATCGGCGACCCCTACTACCCGGCCTACGGCAACGGCGGCTACGACGTCTCCCACTACGACCTGCGGCTGACCTACCAGCCGGCCACGGACGAGTTGGCGGGGACGGCGACGATCCTCGCGCGGACCACCGAGGACCTGTCGAGCTTCGACCTGGACTTCCTGCTGGACGTCAGCGAGGTCCGCGTCAACGGCGCCACGGCCGCGTTCACCGCCTCCGGCGAGCACGAGCTGGTGGTCACCCCGAAGAGCCCGCTGGCGAAGGGGACGTCCGTCACGGTCGTCGTCCGGTACAGCGGGGTGCCGTCGACGAAGAGCGCGTACGGCTTCTCCACCTGGCACCGCACCCCGGACGGCGCGGTCGCGGCGGACGAGCCCGAATCGGCCTGGTGGTGGTTCCCGAGCAACGACCACCCGCTCGACAAGGCGACCTACGACGTGTCGGTGGCCGTGCCGGACGGCACCCAGGCCATCTCCAACGGCACACTCCAGTCGACGACTTCACGCCTGGGCTGGACGCGCTACACCTGGCGCCAGAACAAGCCTCAGGCGACGTATCTCGCCACTCTGGCGCTCGGCAGGTTCGACGTCACGACGAGCACGTCCGAGGGCGGCGTGCCGGTGCTCAACGCCTACAGCAGGAACCTCGGGGACAACGACGGGGGCGCGCGGGCGAGTGTGGAGCGCACCGGCGAGATCGTCGACTGGCTGAGCGGTTACTTCGGGCCGTACCCGTTCAGCACGGCCGGCGGGTATGTCCCCGACACCACCACCGGGTACGCGCTGGAGACGCAGAGCCGCGTGTTCTACAGCCCGCGGCAGTTCGCGAGCGGCTCCAACACCTCAGTGGTGGTGCACGAGTTGGCGCACCAGTGGTACGGCGACTCGGTGTCCGTGAAGGGCTGGAAGGACATCTGGCTCAACGAGGGCTTCGCGCGGTACGCGCAGTGGCTGTGGTCCGAGCACGAGGGCGAGGGCACGGCGCAGGAGCTCGCGGACTACGTGTACGCCGCGCACCCGGCCGACGACGCGTTCTGGACGGTGAAGCCCGGCGATCCGGGCGCCGCGCACCAGTTCGACATCGCCGTCTACGACCGGGGCGCGCTGGCGGTGCAGGCGCTTCGCAACGAGATCGGCGACGACGCGTTCTTCGCCGTCCTGAAGGGCTGGCCGCAGGAGCACGCGTACGGCAACGCGACGATCGCCGAGTTCCAGGCGTACGCCGAGCAGGTCTCCGGGAAGCCGCTGGGCGCGCTGTTCGACACCTGGCTGTTCGAGCCGACCAAGCCGACGACACCGACGCAGCAGGCTGCTGCCGGCGCGCCGGCCACGAAGGCCGCTGCCGCCGTTCGCGTCGCTCCCGTGCCGCCGAAGTCCTGGAAGAAGATCGCGGCGACGAACGACCTGCACGAACACTGACCCGAACTCCCGTCTGATTCCGGGCGACTTTGGGTAACAAGGCGTGAAGGGATCACGGACGGAGCGGGGGAACGGTCATGGCGGGTGCGCAGAACAGCAACGAGGTCGGGTGGAGAGCGACGGCAGGCATCGGGTCGTTGGGGGTCGGCATCGGGCTGATCGCCGGGATTCCCGTGCTGTCCCTGCTGGGGGCGGTCGTCGTCCTCGTCGGTCTGATCGGCCTCACGGCGGCCAGGCGCAAGTAGGCCCGGCGCGCCCGCTCAGGATCCGGCTCGGGCCAGCAGCGCGTCGCGCGCGATGGCCGCGCTCTCCGTGGCCGGCACCGTGCACGCGTACGCCCCGGCCAGTGCGCCGTACTCGGCGCACCGGCGCGGCGGTGCGCCGCTGAGGCGGCCGAAGAGGAAGGCGGACGCGAAGGCGTCGCCCGCGCCGTTGGAGTCCACCACCGGCGCGGGCGGGGTGGCGGCCGGTATGCGGGTCAGCTCGCCGTCGGAGAGCAGATACGCGCCCTGCGCGCCCGCCATGGCGACGACGACCTCGGCGCGGCCCCGCTCGGCGATGCGGCGCATGGTCGCCTCCGGGTCGGTCAGCGCCGCCGCGGAGACGAAGACGACGTCCGCCGCGTGGGCGAAGGCCTCCTGGTAGGGGTTCTCGCCGTCCCAGTCGTGCAGGTCGGTGGAGATGCCGATCCCCGCCTCGCGCAGCAGGGGCAGGGCATCGGCGCAGGGCTGTGTGATGGACACGTGCGCGTGGCGGCTCGCCGCGGCCAGCGCCCGCAGGGTGTCCTCGGGGATGCGGTCGTCCGGGCGCCCGCGGCTGGTGTCGTACAGCGAGAGCCGCCGGCCGTCCGGGCTCACCAGGTTGACCGCGCGCTTGGTGCCGGCGGGCTGCGGGATCGCGGTGAGGGCGATGCCGTGCTTCTCGTGCAGGGCGCGGACCAGGTCGCCCTCGGGGTCGTCGCCGAGGAAGTCCAGGTGGTGGGTGCGCAGGCCGAGGGCGGTGAGGCCCAGGGCGACGAAGTCGCCGGTCTGTCCGGCGCGGGACCGGATCCCGCTGTCGATCATGTAGCTGTCGGCGTACGGGAGCGGCAGCTCCGGCACGTACACGATGGTGTCGACGCCGGCCCCGCCCAGGACCAGGACGTCGATGTCCCCGACCGTGTTCTCGCTGATGTCCCCGTGCCTGTCCCCGTGCATGCGCGCTACCCCTCCCCGTGGTCGTACACCGTCACCGCGACGCCCCGCCGCACCAGCCGCTCGGTGACGAGCGGCTCGACGCGGGACCACTTGCCGCCGGCCAGTCCGCAGCCTATCCGTGGCATGTGCACCGACGCGCCGAGTTCGACCGCCCGGTCGGCGAGCCGGGACAGCGCGGTGTCGATGGCCTCGTAGCGCACCGGGACGCCCTTGCTGCCGGTGCGGACGCCTCGCTGGCCGACCATGTTGGCGACCCACACGTACCGCTCCACCTGGACGAGCTGGAGCGCGCCCAGGCCGAAGTCGTTGGCGGCCCGCTCGCGGTGCCAGGCGCGGTAGGCGGCCTCCGGCTCCGGCCAGCGGCGGGACACCGCCAGGACGAAGCCCTTTCCCCATCCCCCGATGTCGTTGCAGACATGGGCGATCACCTTGACGCCCTTCACCGACGGAACGGTGGCGTCACCCCTGACATAAGTGATCTCCGACATGACGCCACCGTAGGCGGTGCCACTGACAACGGCCCCGAGCCGCCGCTCCCCGGGGCGCGGCAGCGATACTGCTGCGCATGACGAGCGAGACGGCGGAGCCGGCCCTCACGGTGGACGAGCTGGCCGCCCGGGCGGGGGTCACGGTGCGGACGGTGCGCTTCTACGGCACCAAGGGGCTGCTGCCCCCGCCGGTCATCGGTCCGCGCCGGGTGGGGCACTACGGCGCCGGGCATCTCGCACGCCTCGCGCTGATCGAGGAACTGCGGCGGCAGGGCCTGACGCTGGCGGCGATCGAGCGCTACCTGGACCGGCTGCCGCCGGGTCTCGACGCCCACGACCTCGCCGTGCACCGGGCCGTCGTGGCCTCCTGGGCGCCGGACGCCGTGGAGACCGTGACGCGGGAGGAGCTCCGGCAGCGGGCGGGGCGGACGCTCGGCGAGGAGGACGTGGACCGGCTCGTCGCGATGGGTGTGATCGAGGCCCACGCCGAGGACCCGGTCGGCGCGGACGCGTACCGCGTCGATCCGGGGCTGCTCAGGCTGGGCGTCCGGCTGCTCGACGTGCCGCTGTCGCCGGAGTCGATCCGTGCCGCCCGGACCGTCCTCCTCGACCATGCGCGCGGCGCGGCGCACGAGCTGTCGCGGCTGCTGCGCGAGGAGGTGCCGGAGCGCGACGCGCAGGCGGTGCGGTCGCTTTCGGCGCATATGCAGCCCCTGGTCGTGCAGGCGTTGCTGACGGCCTTCCAGCGGTCGCTGACGGAGGAGCTGCGGGAGTGGCTCGGGGAGCCGCCGACGGACGACGACTCCCCTTGAGGGTGGTCGGCCGGTGGTTCAGCGGGCGTCCGTGAAGGTCTCGCCCCGCTCCGCCTTCGCCACCAGCAGCGCGGGCGGGGTGAAGCGGTCGCCGTAGCGCTCCGCGAGTTCACGCGCGCGTGCCACGAATCCGGGGAGCCCGCCCTCGTAGCCGTTGATGTACTGGAGCACCCCGCCGGTCCAGCCGGGGAAGCCGATGCCGAAGAGGGAGCCGATGTTGGCGTCGGCCACGGACGTCAGCACGCCCTCCTCGATGAGCTTGACGGTGTCGAGGGCCTCGGCGAAGAGCATGCGTTCCTGCATGTCCTCGAACGGGATCTCGGCGCCCGCGCGCGTGAAGTGCTCGCGCAGGCCCGGCCACAGCGCGCCCCGCTTGCCGTCGGGCCCGTACTCGTAGAAGCCCGCGCCGCCGCTGCGGCCGGGGCGGCCGAACTCCTCGACCATCCGGTCGATGACGGCCTCCGCGGGGTGTCCGGGCCAGGTGCCGCCCGCCTCCTCCACCGCCTGCTTCGACTCCTTGCGGATCTTCTGCGGGAGGGTGAGCGTCAGGTCGTCCATCAGGGACAGCACCTTGCCGGGGTAGCCCGCCTGGGCGGCCGCCTGTTCGACGGAGGCGGGCTCGATGCCCTCGGCGACCATGGCGACGCCCTCGTTGATGAAGTGGCCGATCACCCGCGAGGTGAAGAAGCCGCGCGAGTCGTTGACGACGATCGGCGTCTTCTTGATCTGCCGGACCAGGTCGAAGGCGCGCGCGAGCGCCTCGTCCCCGGTGCGCTCGCCCTTGATGATCTCGACGAGCGGCATCTTGTCGACCGGCGAGAAGAAGTGCAGCCCGATGAAGTCGTTCTGGCGTTCGACGCCCTCGGCGAGGACGGTGATGGGGAGGGTGGAGGTGTTGGAGCAGAGCAGGGCGTCGGGCTCGACGATGTGCTCGATCTCCTGGAAGACCTTGTGCTTGAGGGAGGTGTCCTCGAACACTGCCTCGATGACGGCGTCGCAGCCCGCCAGGTCCTGCGGGTCCGCGGTGGGCGTGATGCGGGCGAGCAGGGCGTCCGCCTTCTCCTGGCTGACACGGCCCCGGGAGACGGCCTTGGCGCAGAGTTTCTCGGAGTAGGCCTTGCCCTTGGCGGCCGCTTCCGCGGAGACGTCCCGGAGCACGACGTCGATGCCCGCGCGGGCGCACGAGTAGGCGATGCCGGCGCCCATCATCCCGGCGCCCAGGACGGCGACCTTGCGGACCTGGCGGGGCGCGACGCCCTTGGGGCGGTTGACGCCGGAGTTGACGGCCTGGAGGTCGAAGAAGAACGCCTGGATCATGTTCTTCGACGTCTGCCCGGCGGCCAGCTCCACGAAGTAGCGGGCCTCGATGACCTGGGCGGTCTCGAAGTCGACCTGGGCGCCCTCGACGGCGGCGGCGAGGATCCGCTGCGGCGCGGGGTAGGGGGCGCCGTTGGTCTCCTTGCGCAGGCTGGCCGGGAAGGCGGGCAGGTTGGCGGCGAACTTCGGGTGGGCGGGCGTGCCGCCGGGGATGCGGTGGCCCGGCTCGTCCCAGGGCTGCCGGGACTCGGGGTGGGCGTCGATGAAGGCGTGGGCCTTGGCGAGGAGTTCGTCGGGGGTGGCGGCGACCTCGTGGATCAGGCCGTTCTCCAGAGCCTGCCGGGGGCTGTACTGGGTGCCCTTGAGGAGGACCTTGAGGAGGGCGTCGGTGATGCCCAGCAGGCGCACGGTGCGGGCGACGCCGCCACCGCCGGGGAGCAGGCCGAGGGTGACCTCGGGGCAGCCGATCTTGGAACCGGGCGCGTCCAGGGCGACCCGGTGGTGGCAGGCGAGGGCGAGCTCGTAACCGCCGCCGAGGGCCGCGCCGTTCATCGCGGCGACGACCGGCTTGCCGAGGGTCTCGATGCGGCGGAGGTTGCGCTTGATCTCCAGTCCGCCGTCGAACAGCTCCTGGGCGGTCTCGGGGGTGACGCGGATGAGGTCGCGCAGATCGCCGCCGGCGAAGAAGGTCTTCTTGGCGGAGGTGATGACGATGCCCCGGACGGAGTCCTTCTCGGCCTCAAGGCGGTCGGCGACCGCGGCGAGCGAGGCGCGGAACGCCGCGTTCATGGTGTTGGCGGACTGATCCGGGTCGTCGAGGACGAGGGTGACCAGGCCGGTGCGGTCCTGTTCCCAGCGGATGGTGGTGCTCAGTGTCATGACGGGGTCTCCGTAGAAGTCTTGGGCTGCCGCTGGGGTGGTCAGACGCGCTCGACGACGGTGGCTACGCCCATGCCGCCGCCCACGCAGAGCGTGACGAGGCCGTAGCGCTTGTCCTGGCGCTCCAGCTCGTCGACGAGCGAGCCGAGGATCATCGCGCCGGTGGCGCCGAGCGGGTGGCCGAGGGCGATCGCGCCGCCGTTGACGTTGACCTTGTCCAGGGACAGGCCCATGTCCTTGACGAAGCGCAGGACGACCGCCGCGAACGCCTCGTTGATCTCGACGAGGTCGATGTCGTCGATGGTCAGGCCGGCCTTCGCGAGGGCCTTGCGGGTGGCGGGCGCGGGGCCGGTGAGCATGATCGTCGGCTCGGAGCCGGAGACCGCGGCGGAGACGATCCGCGCGCGCGGGGTGAGGCCGTAGCGCTCGCCGACCTCCTTGGAGCCGATCGCGACCAGGGAGGCGCCGTCGACGATGCCGGAGGAGTTGCCCGCGTGGTGGACGTGGTCGATCTTCTCCACCCAGTGGTACTTCTGCAGCGCGACCGCGTCGAAGCCGCCCAGTTCGCCGATGTCGGCGAAGGAGGGCTTGAGCTTCCCGAGGGAGTCGGCGGTGGTGCCGGGGCGCGGGTGCTCGTCGTGGTCGAGGACGACGAGACCGCCGCGGTCCTTCACCGGGACGACCGAGCGGTCGAAGCGGCCCTCCTTCCAGGCCGTCGCCGCCCGCTCCTGCGACAGGGCCGCGTACTCGTCGACGTCGCGCCGGGAGAAGCCCTCGATGGTGGCGATGAGGTCGGCGCCGATGCCCTGGGGCACGAAGTTGACGGCCAGGTTGGTCATCGGGTCGTTGAACCAGGCGCCGCCGTCCGAGGCCATCGGCACCCGGGACATCGACTCCACGCCGCCCGCGAGGACGAGGTCCTCCCAGCCCGAACGGACCTTGGCGGCGGCCAGGTTGACCGCCTCCAGACCCGAGGCACAGAAGCGGTTCTCCTGGACGCCGGCCACGGTGTCCGGCAGACCGGCGGCGATCGCGGCGATGCGCGCGATGTCGGAGCCCTGGTCGCCCACCGGTCCGACGACGCCGAGCACGACGTCGTCGATCGCGGCCGGGTCGAGGCCGGGGAAGCGGCTTCGCAGCTCGTGGATGAGGCCGACGACGAGGTCGATGGGCTTCGTTCCGTGCAGGGCGCCGTTCGCCTTGCCGCGGCCGCGTGGGGTGCGGATCGCGTCGTACACGTACGCTTCGGTGCTCACTGGCAGGCCTTTCGGGAGGTGGGCCGAGCGGGGCGGGGTCAGTCGCCCTGGTGCGGGAGGTCGTTCCGGGACGGGAAGTCGTTCCGGGGCGCGAAAGCGGTCTCGGGCGCGAGAGTGCTCTCGGGGGTCTTCACAAGATCCGTCACGAGCCCCGGTATGTCCCAGTCGCGGGCCACTTCGCGCGTGTCGGCGCCGGGTCGCGCGGGCCCGGTGCGCACGGCGGTGGGCGTCTCGGAGAAGCGGGGCGCCGGGGCCGGCTGGGTGATGCCGCCGTGGTCGGTGAAGGTGCCGCGGGCGGCGAGGTGCGGATGGTGCGGGGCCTCGCGCAGCGACAGCACGGGCGCGACACACGCGTCGGAGCCCTCGAACAGGGCCGTCCACTCGTCGCGGGTGCGGGACCTGAAGCGGGCGGCGACGGCCTCGCGCAGCTCGCCCCAGCGCGTCCGGTCCTTGCGGGCGTCCCGGAACTCCGCAACGCCCAGCAGGTCGACGAACTCGTCGTAGAACTGCGGCTCCAGGGCGCCGACGGCCATGTACCCGCCGTCGGCGGTCTCGTAGGTGCCGTAGTACGGGCAGCCGCCGTCGAGGAGGTTGGCGGCGCGCCGGTCCTGCCAGCCGCCGGCGGCGAGCATGCCGTGGATCATCGCGGAGAGGTGGGCTGCGCCGTCGACGATGGCCGCGTCGACGACCTGGCCGGCGCCGCTCACGCGCGCGTGGTGGAGGGCGGCGAGGACGCCGACGACGAGGTAGAGGGAGCCGCCCGCGTAGTCGCCGAGGAGGTTGGCGGGGGCGGGCGGCGGCCGGTCCGGGGCGCCGATCATGCCGAGGGCGCCGGTGACGGCGAGGTAGGAGACGTCGTGGCCGGAGCGGTGGGCCAGGGGGCCCTGCTGGCCCCAGCCGGTCATCCGGCCGTAGACCAGTCGGGGGTTGCGGGCGTGGCAGGCCTCGGGGCCGACGCCGAGGCGCTCGGCGACGCCCGGCCGGTTGCCCTCGATGAGCACGTCGGCGCGGGCGGCCAGGTCGAGCACGCGCGCGGGGCCGTCCGGCGACTTGAGGTCGACGATCACCGAGCGCTTGTTGCGGTTGGTGACGTCATGGGCGGGGTCGACGCCGAGGACCGAGCCGCCGGGGCGGTCCACGCGGACGACATCGGCGCCGAGGTCGGCCAGGAGCATGCCCGCGAAGGGGCCGGGGCCGATCCCGGCGAGCTCCACCACGCGCACGCCGGTCAGCGGGCCCTGCCCGGTCGTCCGTCCCGTTGTCATCCAGCCCCCTTGCTGTGACACAACCGATGTAACACCAGTGATGTTAGGAACACGTTCCGGTGGACACAAGAGCAGAACAAGCAAGCGCTTAGCCAGTATGCCCGCACCGCCGCCCGTCGTACCGCCGGTCGCCGTAGCGCCGTTCCGCCGTCGCCGGACCGGCTCAGCGCGCTTCCAGCTCCGCTATGAACCGCTTGGGAGCGATCGTGCGGTAGCTCTCCTCCACCCAGTCGCAGAGCAGCTCGGCCCCGGGAGCGCCCTTCTCCTCCAGCGGCAGGCTCACCCAGCCCGACCTGCCCAGGCCGTATCCGGCGGGCTCGGCTCCCGGCGCGGCCAGCGCATGGGCGTGCGCCGTCTCCTCCGCGAGCTTGAGAGTGACGCCCAGCGGGTGACTGCCGTCGTCGACGCCGAGGAAGACGAACACCTTCTTGTCGACCTTGGCCACCGTCTCGCCCCAGGGGAACTCCTCGGTCACGCCGGGCAGTCCGAGCGCGAACTCGCGCACTTTCTCCCATTTCCTCAGGGCGTTCCTGTCCACGGTCACCTGCTGCCTCCGGGCTCGTCGTCGGCCTCCGCACTCCTCACGCTAGCCTCAGCCACCGACAGCGGCGCGGGCTGCAGGGCGAAGGGATGTCATGAGCAGGCTGAAAAGGTCGGACCGTCCGTACGACATCGTGCTCTTCGGGGCCACGGGCTTCGTCGGAACGCTCACCGCGGAGTACCTCGCCGCGCATGCGCCCGCCGAGCTGCGCTGGGCGATCGCCGGCCGCGACGAGAAGAAGCTGGAAGAGCTGCGCGAACGGCTCGGCGTGGACGTCGGGGTGCTGCGGGCCGACTCCTCGGACCCGGCGTCGCTGCGCGCCCTCGCGGAGCACGCACGCGTGGTGGCCACGACCGTGGGCCCCTATGTGACGTACGGCGAGGAACTCGTGGCGGCCTGCGCGGACACCGGCGCCGACTACCTCGACCTCACCGGCGAGCCGGAGTTCGTGGACCTGATGTACGTCCGGCACGACGCACGCGCGCGTGAGACGGGTGCGCGGCTGCTCCACGCGTGCGGCTTCGACTCCGTCCCGCACGACCTGGGCGTGTACTTCACCGTCCAGCAGCTCCCGGAGGGCGTGCCGCTGGCCGTGGACGGCTTCGTGACCGCCGACGCCACCTTCTCGGGCGGCACCTTCGCCTCCGCCCTGGGCCAGTTCGCCCGCGGCCGGCAGATGGCGTCCGCCGCGCGGGAGCGAGGACGGCACGAACCGCGGCTCATGGGCCGCCGGGCCGCCGCGCCGCTGGGAGCGCCCCGGTTCGCCCCGGAGGTCGGCGCCTGGGCGCTGCCGCTGCCGACCATCGACCCGCAGATCGTGCTCCGCTCGGCGAGGTCGCTGCAGCGCTACGGGCCCGACTTCCGCTACCGGCACTACGCGGCCGTACGGCGGCTGCCCGTCGCCGTGGGCGGGATCGCGGCGGTCGGCGCCCTCGTCGCGGCGGCCCAACTGCCGCCCGCCCGGCGCTGGCTGTCGGACCGGCTCAAGCCCGGGGAGGGGCCGAGCGCCGACAAGCGGGCGCGGAGCTGGTTCTCCGTCCGGTTCGTCGGCGAGGGCGGCGGCCGACGGGTGTGCACCGAGGTCTCGGGCGGCGACCCCGGCTACGACGAGACGGCGAAGATGTTCGCCGAGGCGGCGCTCGCCCTGGCCTGCGACGACCTTCCGCCGACCGCGGGGCAGGTCACGACGGCGGTGGCGATGGGCGCCGCGCTGACCGAGCGGCTGATCCGGGCGGGCCTCCGTTTCCGCGTCGCGGCCCGCCGCTGACCGTCCCCCGGCCTCGGCTGCGGCTTCGGCTGCGGCTGCGGCCTCAGACCGGCCACTGCACGAGCGTGTAGATCATCCCGACGATCCAGCCGAGCCCCGCCAGGACGGCGAGGATCAGCGCGGCGTTCACGGCACGCTCGACGGATCGGTTCGGGTCGGCGAGGGGCTTCGGAGCACGGTGCGTGGTCATGCGGCCCAGCCTGCCGAGCGGGCCGCCGGGCGCACATCCGTACAGGTACTCAGACGACGTACTCAGGCGCGCGCCCGCCGCCGGCCGGTCCCCTTGCCCCCCATTGGGGACTTTCGGTGCCGCCCGGCGCTCATTCCCTGCTCCCAGGCGCTCCCAGGCGCTCCCAAGTGCCAAGAAGCAATTCAATGAAACGATTGAAGCACCTGATCGGAACAGGACCGAAGCGGAACCGGAGGGGAAGGGGAGCAGCATGAAGTTCGTTCTCGAAGTCACGGTGGACGAGGGCGCGTCGACCCAGGACCGGGTGGGTGAGCTGGGGCGGATCCTGCGGTACTGGGGAGGCACTCTGAAGCACTACGCCCTGGAGGCCGGGGACGGTTCGGCGGTCTACGACTCCGCGTACAAGGAAGTGGGTCAGTGGCGGATCGTCGCCTCCGGAGGCGCTTCAGGAGGCGTCTCCTCAAGCGCCTCCTGAAGCGCCCTGCGGCACAGTGAGTCCGCCCTGCGGGTCGTCTCCGGAAGGCGGAACCGCGGGGTGAGGGCGAGGGTGTGGGCGCAGGCGGTGTCCAGGGCGACGCGATGGCCGACGGACACGAAGACCGGCTTCACCCCCGCGCGGGTGCGCAGCGCACGCCCCACCTCCTCGTCGCCCGCCAGCAGCGGGGACGCCGATCCGCGCGGGGCGTCCGGGTCGTCGTACGTGAAGGTGAAGGGGTTCTTGGCGACGCCGATCGTGGGCAGCCCGGTGAGGACCCCCAGGTGGCTGGCGAGGCCGAAGCGGCGCGGGTGGGCCACGCCGTAGCCGTCGCAGACGACCAGGCCCGGCGGGCGGGGCAGGGCGTCCAGGGCGGCCAGCACGGTGGGGATCTCGCGGAAGGCCAGCAGTCCGGGGACGTACGGGAAGGAGATCCGCCCGACGGCGGTGGCCTCGGCGACGACTTCGAGGCTCGCCGCGTCCAGCACGACGGCCGCCGCGGCGACGACGTCCCGCTCGTCGTCGTAGGCGACGTCCACGCCGGTCACCCAGCCCGTCCCGGGCGGCGGCCCCGGCTCGTCGAGCACGGCTCGCGTCCGCAGTTCGTCCTGGACGGCGCAGGCCTCTTCCTCGGTCGCGGGCCAGCCCGCGGGAATGTTCACGATCGTCATGGTGGGGACGAGCGTACGACTCGCGTCGGCTCGTCCGGCGGGTCCAGGGCGCGCCGGAGCCTCCTTTCGCGCCGCGCCCCGCCGGGTACCCCGCAGACGGTTCAGCTCTCCAGGCGGGCCACCCGGCCCTGTTCGCCGGCCGCCCAGCAGCCGAGGTCGGGGGTGCAGTCCACGGTGTCGTACGAGCCGGTGTCGAGGGTGCGCCAGGTGCGTCCGGCGTCGGTGGTCAGGTCGGTGCCGGTGGGACCGACCGCGAGGGCCGCGGTGCGGCTGTGCGGGAGCCAGGCGACGCCGGAGCGGTAGGCGGGCGGCGGTGTGGCTGCGGTCCGCCAGGTGCGGCCGCCGTCGCCGGTCGTGGCGGCGGCCTGCGGGGACGGCTGGTCGGCGCGGTAGTCGCCGCCGACGGCGAGGCCGTGGGCGCGGTCGCGGAAGGCGAGGGCGAAGACCCCGCGCGCGGGGTCCCCCGCGGGGATCGGGGCGTCGGTGGCCGTCCAGGTCAGTCCACGGTCGGACGAGTGCAGCACACGCGCGCGTGCGGCCCCGCCGGTCGCCAGCCAGACGTCCTTCGCCCCGGCGGCGACCAGGCACTGGCCGCTTGCGGCGAAGCCCGCCTCGCCCGCCAGGGCGGCCGGCATCCCCGCGTCGGGCAGCACCTTCCAGGAGCGGCCCGCGTCGCTGGTCGACAGGATGCGGAACTTTCCGTCCACCGGGTCGCTCATGGCGAGGCCGTGGCGGCGGTCGAAGAAGGTCATGCAGTCGTAGAAGGCGCGGGAGTCGGTGTTGCGGAAGGCCTCCGTCCAGGTCTTGCCGCCGTCCTCGGTGCGGTACACGCGCGAGGCCTCGCCCTCGCCGATGGCCAGCGCCACGGCGCGGCGCCCGTCGAACGCCTCGATGTCCCGGAACTGCAGGTCGGCCGCGCCGGGCGGCGAGACGTCCCGCCAGCTCTCGCCCCCGTCGGCGGTGCGCAGGACGGTGCCCTGACTGCCCGCCACCCACGCGGTGTCACGGTCGACGGCCGCGAGGCCACGGAACCGTACGGCGGCGGCGCCGGTGTCCTTGAGGTCCCAGCGCGGCGCCGCGGGCCGCTGTGTGTGGGCCTGGGCGGGCAGGGCGGTGAGGACGGCGAGCGCCGCCCCGCAGACCGCCGCCGCCACTCGCCCGCTCCCCCGTGTGTTTCGTACCGTGCGTCGCGTCTTCCCCAAGCGCCTCATGGCGGGGGAAGCTAGCCCACGGCTCTCGGTGGCGTCCAGACGCCCTCGATCTCCTCAACTGCTCCTAGGGGCACGGGAGGAGAGCTGAGTCACTCCCGTGCATGAATCGCGGTGACCGAGGTCACTCGAAATCGGTGTGCACGGATCGACCGGTTCCGGCGTCTCTTCCAGTGTCCGGACCCACCGCCCGGAAGTTCGTCCCGCCGTCACGAGGGAGCAAGGCGTTGTCCATCGTCATCGAGCAGCCCGTAGAGGCCCGTCTTGTCGCCGCCGCGCCACGGATGCCGAACATCCCCGCCACACTGCACTACGACCGCCGGGATCCCTTCGCCGTCCGTATGACCTTCCCCGCTCCGGCCACCCTGGAGGGCGTCGAGGTCTGCTGGACCTTCGCCCGCGAGCTGCTCGCCGCGGGCCAGCACACGGCCGAGGGCCACGGCGACGTCCGGGTGCGCCCCTACGGGTACGACCGCACGGTGCTGGAGTTCCACGCGCCCGAGGGCACCGCCGTCGTGCACGTGCACTCGGCGGACATCCGCCGCTTCCTGCAGGCCTCGAGCGCGCTGGTGCCGGTCGGGACCGAGCACCTGCAGCTCGACCTCGACCACGATCTGGCGGAGTTGATGCGCGACGCCTGCTGAGGTCTGCCGAGGTCTGCCGATCCGTTTAATCCTTTGACGGCTCTCCCGGGCCCTCCTACGGTGTGAAGCGGTTCTGTTGCCGCCGATTGGAGAAGGACGTTGCTCGTCTGAGGTCCTGAGACACCGCGCCACACCTGTCAGGTGTGTGCGTCGCGTGCGACCTCGGCCTTCGAGCCGTCCATGCCGTCCTTGCGGAGCAGGGCCTTCTTCATGCCCTCGCGCCGCCGCGGTGGTCGCCGTCCTGCGGTGTCTCGACACGTGTCGCCCTGACCGCACACGCAACCGCGAGGCCCGCCTTGACCCACTCCATCACCTGTACCTCCCTCGCCTACTCCTGGCCCGACGGCACCGCCGTCTTCGAAGAGCTCGACGTCGCCTTCGGCTCCGGCCGGACCGGACTCGTCGGCGTCAACGGCTCCGGAAAGTCGACCTTGCTGAAACTGATCGCCGGCGAACTCGCCCCCGCCGACGGCGCCGTGCGCCTCGCGGGCGAGGTCGGCCACCTCCCGCAGAACGTCACCCTGGACACCGCCCTGCGGGTCGACGACGCGCTCGGCATCGCCGCGCGGCGGGCCGCCCTGCACGCCATCGAGGCGGGAGACGCGTCCGAGGCGCACTTCGAGACCCTGGGCGACGACTGGGACGTCGAGGAGCGCGCCCTGGCCACCCTCGGCGAGCTCGGGCTCGGCCATGTCGACCTCGACCGCACCATCGGCGAGGTGTCGGGCGGCGAGTCGGTCCTGCTGCGACTGGCCGCACTGCTGCTGCGCCGGCCGGACATCCTGCTGCTGGACGAGCCGACCAACAACCTCGACCTGTACGCCCGACGGCGGCTCTACGCGGCCGTCGAGTCCTGGCCCGGCGTGCTGGTCGTGGTCAGCCACGACCGGGAGCTGCTGGACCTCGTCGACCAGATCGCCGACCTGCACGGCGGCGGGATCAGCTGGTACGGCGGCAACTTCTCCGCCTACGAGGAGGCCCTGGCCACCGAGCAGGAGGCGGCCGAGCGCATGATGCGCGTCGCGGAGGCCGATCTGAAGAAGCAGAAGCGCGAACTGGTCGACGCCCAGGTCAAGCTGGCCCGCCGCAAGCGGTACGGGCAGAAGATGTTCGACCAGAAACGCGAGCCGAAGATCGTCATGGGGGCGCGCAAGCGCGCGGCGCAGGAGTCGGCGGGCAAGCACCGGATCATGCACGAGGAGAAGCTCGCCGAGGCCAGGGAGCGGCTCGACGACGCCGCGGAGGCCGTCCGGGACGACGACGAGATCCGCATCGACCTGCCGTACACGGCCGTACCCCCGGGGCGGGAGGTTCTGACGCTCCAGGACCTCCGGCTCGCGTACGGCACGCGCGTGGCGGGCGGTTTCGACCTGCGCGGTCCGGAACGGGTGGCGCTGGTCGGGCGCAACGGCGCGGGCAAGACGACGCTGCTGCGCACGATCGCCGGGGAGCTGGCGCCCGAGGAGGGCGAGGCGCACGCGCACGTGCCGCTGCGTTTCCTGCCCCAGCGCCTCGACGTCCTCGACGACGAGCGCACGGTCGCCGAGAACGTGGCACGGTTCGCGCCGAGCGCCACCAACAACCGGATCCGGGCCCGGCTGGCCCGCTTCCTGTTCCGGGGCGCCCGCGCCGACCAGAAGGCGGCGACGCTCTCCGGCGGGGAGCGCTTCCGGGCGACCCTGGCGGCCCTGATGCTGGCCGAGCCCGCGCCGCAGCTGCTGATGCTGGACGAGCCGACCAACAACCTGGACATGGCGAGCGTGCGCCGGCTCACCACGGCCCTGGAGTCGTACGAGGGCGCCCTGATCGTGGCCAGTCACGACCTGCCGTTCCTGGAGTCGATCGGCATCACCCGGTGGCTGCTGCTGGACGGGGAACTGCGCGAGACGACGGCGGCGGAGGTGGCGGATCCGGCATAGCGCCGTGCGCCGGGCCCGGCGTACGGCGCGGGTCTCAGGAAGGGCACATTGTTACTGCGGGGTTTTGTGCTCATGGTCGCGCCCTGCATGATGGCTGACCGGCGCCGCGTCCGAGGCGCCGGTTGTGCCACCCGATTCGGAGACCTGGACGTGCCCAGCAAGAAGGCCCTCATCCGCCGCCCCAGCCCGCGCCTCGCCGAAGGCCTGGTGACGCACGTCGAGCGGGAGAAGGTCGACGTCGAGCTCGCCCAGGAGCAGTGGGAGACGTACGCCGACACGCTGCGGACGCACGGCTGGGAGACCGTCGAGGTCGATCCGGCCGACGACTGCCCCGACTCCGTGTTCGTCGAGGACACGGTGGTGATGTACAAGAACGTCGCCCTGATCGCGCGCTCCGGCGCCGAGTCCCGGCGCGACGAGACCATCGGGGTCGAGGAGGCCGTGGCCCGCCTGGGCTGCTCGGTGAACTGGATCTGGGAGCCGGGCACGCTGGACGGCGGCGATGTGCTCAAGATCGGCGACACGATCTACGTCGGCCGGGGCGGACGGACCAACGCGGCCGGCGTGCAGCAGGTGCGGGCCGCCTTCGAGCCGCTGGGGGCGCAGGTCGTGGCCGTGCCGGTGAGCAAGGTGCTGCACCTGAAGTCGGCGGTCACGGCGCTGCCCGACGGCACGGTGATCGGCCACATCCCCAAGGTGGACCGGCCGTCGCTGTTCCCGCGCTTCCTGTCGGTGCCCGAGGAGGCCGGCTCGCACGTGGTGCTGCTCGGCGGCCCGCACGTCCTCATCGCGGCCAGCGCGCCCAAGACGGCGGAAATGCTCGCCGATCTCGGTCATGAGCCCGTCGTGGTCGACATCAGCGAGTTCGAGAAACTCGAAGGCTGTGTGACATGCCTCTCGGTCCGACTGCGTGAACTGTACGCCTGACCGGGTGAACCGATCACCTCTTCAGCCCTGGGACCTGCGGATCCCGGGGCTGCTCGGCATGCCCCGAATTGCCCGACGAAACGCGGCTGATCAGCGATCTTTACAGGGAACTTAACCTACGGCTTCGTAACCTACGGGTACGTAGCCTACGATCCCGTAAGTTGCCGGCCTCGCTCGCCGGATTGTTCCACTCCGCTTCACGTCCCCTCTGGAGTTCCCGTGACGATCACCTCCCCGCACCTCGGCAGCCCCGCCGTCTGGACCGACGCCAAGCTGCTGTACGCCCTGGAGGAAGTGGTCGAGACGGAACTCAACCGGCATCTCAAGGTCACCAAGGACTGGATGCCCCATGAGTATGTGCCGTGGAGCGACGGCCGCAATTTCCCCGGCTTCTTCGAGGACGGCGAGGCCTGGGAGAAGGGCCAGTCCAAGGTCACCGAGATCGGCCGGATCGCGCTCGTCGTGAACCTGCTCACCGAGGACAACCTGCCCAGCTACCACCACGAGATCGCCTCCCTCTTCGGCCGCGACGGCGCATGGGGCACCTGGGTGCACCGCTGGACCGCCGAGGAGGGCCGCCACGGCATCGTGATGCGCGACTACCTCCTCGCCTCGCGCGCGGTGGACCCGGACAAGCTGGAAGCGTTCCGGATGCAGCACATGAGCGAGGGCTTCGAGTCGGACAACCGGCACTCGATGCTGCACTCGGTCGCGTACGTCGCCTTCCAGGAGCTGGCCACCCGCGTCTCGCACCGCAACACCGGCCACCAGTCGGGCGACCCGGTCTGCGACCGCATGCTGGCCCGTATCGCGACCGACGAGAACCTCCACATGGTCTTCTACCGCAACCTGCTGAAGGCCGCCTTCGAGCTCGCCCCCGACCTCACCATGCAGGCCGTGCGCGACGTCCTCGTCAACTTCCGCATGCCCGGTCACGGCATGCCCGGCTTCGAGCGGTTCGCCGCGCAGATGGCGATCGGCGAGGTCTACAACCTGCGCATCCACCACGACGACGTCATCCAGCCCGTGCTGCGCTTCCTGAAGGTCATGGAGATCGACGGTCTCGGCCCCGAGGGACAGAAGGCGCAGGAGGAGATCGGCCTGTACATGGGCGGTCTGGACTCGGAGGCCTCGAAGTTCGACGAGAAGCTGGCCACGCGCAAGGCCCGCATGGCCGCGCGCGCCGCGGGCTGATCGCGCCCGGCGCAGGGGGCGGGGCGGCTGGATTCGAACCAGCGTGACCCGGTTTTGGAGACCCGGCGCGCCTGCCTCTGCGCTACGACCCCGCCCTTGCCGCAGAGGGTAGCCCGGCCCGCGCCGGCCGCGTCGGCTAGCGGTGCACACTGCGTACGGCCGCCACGTCGGAAGGCACGGTCAAGGCCGGCACATGGGCGCTGAGTGCCGCCAGACGCTGTTTGACGCTGGCGGCGACGCCCTGGCCGAGGACGAAGCGGGTGGCCGTGACCGCGCGGGGCGCGTGGTCGAGGAGGCGATGGGCCTCGCGGCTGTGCAGGCCGGTGTGGCGCAGGACCAGATGGGCGAGACGATGCTCGGCGGCCGCCAACGTCCGCCCGACGGTCTCGGCGGCGGCCAGGTCCAGCCGGTTGTCCGCCGCGCCGAGCACGGCCGCGGCCCTGACCCGGCCGAGGTCCAGCAGCGTGACGCCGGCGGCGGTGGCGGCGCCGACCAGCCGGGCGGCGGCCGAGGGCCCGATGCCGTTGCTCGCCACCGACAGCCGAGCGAGCCGCCCGTACGCCGCCCGCTCCAGGGCGTCGGCGAGCCGGTGCGCGCCCGCGTCGCCCAACCGGGCGGCGGACACGTACAGTTCGTCGATCGCACCGGCCGCGACCACGGCCGCGAGCGCCTCCGCGCCCCGCTCCCCCAGCGGGTTGCCGCCCACGAACAGCCGCTCCACGCGCCGCCCTTCGTCCGCGGCGGCGAGCAGCGCGTCGGCGAGCACGGTCGCGCCGGCCCCGTCGAGCCCGGTCTGGACGAGGTCGAGGGTGCGCAACGTCCGCGCCGACTCGACGAGTTCGGCTGCCGCCCGGCCCCCTCCCCCGCCCAGCGGGTTGCGCTTGAGCCAGACTCCGGTGACGACCTGCGGCGAGGCCCGAAGCTGGTCGGCGATACGGCAGGCGCCGCCCGCCGTGATGCCGTTGCAGCCGAGGTAGAGCGTCTCGACGGGCGCGTCCGTACCCGCGACGGCGACGGCGCCGTCGTCCCCGAGGGCGTCGGTGCCCAGCAGCAGATGCCGTACGGGCGAGGGCCCGGCGGCCAGCGCCTCGGCGACCAGGGCCGCGCCCGCCGCCCCGAGTCCCTGTTTGCACAGGTCCAGCCGTCCGTCGGGCAGCGCACTCCCCGCGGCGAAGTCCAGCCGCTCACCCGCCGGGCGCCCGGCCCGCAGCCAGTCGAGCAGCGGGGCGAGATCGGCGAGGGGGCGCGGGGCGACGTGCGGCACTCCGGCGAAACCGGCCGGCCCGGCTGCGGCCTCGGTCCCCTCGCTCACCACTGGGCCTCCTGGTAGTCCTTGAGGAACACGCCCGACACCGGATGCCCGGCCTCGCCGCGCACGATCGGGTCGTACACGCGTGCCGCGCCGTCCACGATGTCCAGCGGGGTACGGAACCCCGCGCCCGCCATCCGGGCCTTCTTCGGCGCCGGGTTCTCGTCGGTGATCCAGCCGGTGTCCACGGCGCACATGTGCACGCCCTGCTCGGCGAGGGCGGCGGCGCTGGTCCGGGTGAGCATGTTGAGGGCGGCCTTGGCCATGTTGGTGTGCGGATGCCCGGGCATCTTGTTGCGCACGGCGAACCGGCCCTCGACGGCGGTCACGTTGACCACGTACCGGCGCGGATGCGGGGAGGCGAGCAGCAGCGGCAGCAGACGGTCGCAGAGCAGCGCGGGGGCGAGGGCGTTGACGAGCTGGGTCTCCAGCACCTCGGCCGGGTCGAGCGCGCCGAGCCGCGCCGACCAGGAGTTCGCCGGGGAGGGGTCGGGCAGCAGGCCCGCCTCGTCGGCCTCGCGCAGGGCGGCGGGCAGCGCGGAGACGGAACCCCCGAGCCCCTCCAGCATCCGCATCGAGGTGAACCCGGGTGCCCGGCGCGCGCCCTCGGGCAGCGCGTCGTGCTCTCCGGCGGCCAGCAGGGCGTACGACTGCGGCGGACGGCGCACGGTCTGCGCCGCGTTGTTGACGAGGATGTCGAACGGCTCGCCCTCCTGGCGCAGTTCCTCGCACAGGCCGAGCACCTGGCGCGGGTCGCGCAGGTCGACGGCGAGCACGGTGAGCCGGTCCAGCCATTGCGCACTGCCCGGCTCGGCGCGGAAGCGACGGACGGTGTCATGCGGGAAGCGTGAGGTGACGACGGTCTCCGCACCGTCGCGCAGCATCATCAGCGCCAGCCGGAAGCCGATCTTCACCCGGCCGCCGGTCAGCAGGACCCGGCGTCCGCCGAGGTCGGTGCTCAGGGAGCGGCGGCGCGTGTTGTCGGCGGCGCACTCCGGGCACAGGCGGTGGTAGAAGGTGTCGACTTCTCGATAGGGCGTCTTGCAGACGTAGCAGCTCCGCGGCCGACGGAAGGCGCCGCCTCGGCCGCCGTCCGCCAGGGCTGCGTCCTCGCGCCGGTCCAGGGCGCCGGTCGCGGTCGCGGCCATCGTCGCCGCGTCGGCGGCCGACGCCTCGACGCCTCGGGCCCTGCGCCGCCGCAGTCGTCCGTCGCGTGCGAAGGACGCGGCGACATGCTCGGCCCGCAGTCGTACGGGATCGTCGACGGGCAGGGTGCGCAGCTTGCCCACGACCTCGTGGAAGGCGGCCAACTCCGCCTCGGTGACCGGCGAGGTGACCGCCGCCCCCTGGTTCTCCTCGCCCATGCGTCCCCGCCCCGCCCTCGTCGAACTGTGGTCCCGGCCGGAATCGAACCGGCGTATCCACCCTGAGAAGGTGGCGAGTCTGCCACTGCTCTACGGGACCGCGCACGCATCCGGACGGCCGGATTCGAACCGGCGTTGTTCGCCTTGACAGGGCGATGCGCCTGCCTCTGCGCTACGTCCGGACGCGCCCCCGGATCCTAACCGCACCCCCGCGACGCGGTCGTCTGAATTATCCGAGGAACAGCGCGACTTCGACGGTCAGTTCGCCGTGCGTCTGATCTGTAGGCGCTCCTTCTCGGACAGGCCGCCCCAGACGCCGAAGCGCTCGTCGTTGGCCAGGGCGTACTCCAGGCAGGCGGGGCGCATCTCGCACATGCCGCAGATGCGCTTCGCCTCCCGCACCGAGCTGCCGGGCTCGGGGAAGAAGAACTCCGCCCCTGTCTGTGCGCACAACGCCTCTCGCTGCCAGGTGAGCTCGGGCGTGGGAATCGTGTCGGTGTACATGGCGAGAATCGTGCCCGGCGGCGAAAAACGTTCGATCAACGCCGGATATACGTGCGAACGCACCGGGGCCCCGACCGCCTCGATGATGACCCCGGCGGGCACCGCGACGCACGGCGGCGCGCGGAAGACGCGACGCGATCGACGACCCTGCACCGCACCGGTGTCCAACAGTCACCGACAGTGACCGTGCGGGCGGCTCGCGGCCGTCGGCGTGCTCCGGCAGCGATTGTCAGTGGTCGGTGCAAGACTCGGCAGAGCAGTGCAGAGCAGAGGCAGAGGACGGGACCCCTTCGAGGAGGGCCATCATGCTCACCACCCGTTTCGTCGACGGCGCTCCGAACTGGATCGACGTCGGCACGTCCGACATCGACGGCGCCGGCTCCTTCTACGGCGCACTCTTCGGCTGGCGGTTCGAGTCGGCGGGCCCCGACGCCGGCGGCTACGGCTTCTTCCAGCTGGACGGGAAGACCGTGGCGGGCGGCATGCAGACCACGCCCGAGCAGGGCCCGCCCTCGTGGACGGTGTACTTCCGGACGTCGGACGCGCAGGCCACGGCCAAGGCGGCCGAGCAGGCGCACGGCAGGATGCTCTACGCCCCGATGGACGTGATGGGCCAGGGCACGATGGCGATCCTCGCCGACCAGGCGGGCGTCGGGTTCGGCCTCTGGGAGCCCGCGCAGACCAAGGGCGTGGACGTGGCGGGCGACCCCGGCTCGCTGTGCTGGGTCGAGCTGTACACACCGGACATCGCCGCCGCGGCCGCCTTCTACAACAAGACCCTGGGCCTGGAGACCTCGGCCGTCTCCTTCCCCGGCGGCACGTACACCTGCGTCAACCCGGCCGACGCCGGGGAGGACGCGATGTTCGGCGGGATGGTGCCGCTGGCCGACGATCCCACGGAGGCCGAGACGGGGGCGTACTGGCTGCCGTACTTCGAGGTCACCGACGTGGACACGGTCGTCGGCAAGGCGCAGGAGCTGGGCGGCAGAGTGCGGATGCCCGCCACGGACGTCGAGAGCGTCGGCCGCATCGCCAAACTCGCCGACCCCTACGGGGCACGCTTCGCGGTGATCAAGAGCGCGCAGCCGGAAGACCTCTAGGCGGAGGCCCGGCGCACCAGGGTGGTCGGCAGGACCACGCCGCCGGCCTCGTCGTCGGCGATGCGTCGGTCGAGGCGGCGCAGCAGGAGGCGGGCCATGATGCGACCCATCTCCTCGATGTCCTGACGGATCGTCGTCAGCGGCGGATCGGTCTGTTCGGCGACGGGCAGCATGTCGTCGAAGCCGACCACGGCGACGTCCTCGGGGACCCGCCGTCCGTGTTCGCGCAGGACGCGCAGCGCGCCCGAGGCCGTGAGGTCGTTGGCGGCGAACACGGCGTCGAGGTCCGGGCAGCGGCCGAGGAGTTCCCGCATCGCCCGCTCGCCGCCGCCGGGAGTGAAGTCGCTCTCGACGACGAGCTTTGGGTCGGTGTCGCCCATGACCTCCCGGTAGCCGTCGAGCCGGTCCGCCGCGGAGGTCTGGTCGAGGGGCCCGGTGATGTGCGCGATACGGGTGCGGCCGAGGCCTGCCAGGTGGCGCACGGCCTCGCGGGCGCCGCCGCGGTTGTCGCTGTCGACGTAGACCACGTCCCGGGTGCCGTCGCTCCAGCCGGGACGGCCGCCGAACACGGTGGGGACACCGGCGCCCTGGATCAGGCCGGGGAGCGGGTCGTCGAGGTGCAGCGAGAAGACCAGGGCCCCGTCGACATGGCCGCCGGCGAGATAACGGGCGACGCGGGCGTGGTCGTCGCGGCCCTCGGTGAGCAGCAGCACGAGCTGGTTGTCACGGGCGGTCAGTTCCTTGCTGATACCGCGCAGTTGGAGCGCGAAGAAGGGGTCGGCGAAGACCCGCGTCTCCGGTTCGGCGATGACGACGGCGACGGCGTCGTGCCGCTTCGTCACCAGGCTGCGCGCGGCCTGGTTCGGGACGTAGCCCAGCTCCTCCACAGCCCTCCTGACCCGCTCGACGAGCGGCTCCCGGACACCGTCCCCGCCGTTGACGACCCGCGACACGGTCGCCCGTGAGACCCCGGCCCGCGCGGCCACGGCCTCCAACGTGGGGCGCGACGCTGTCTCGGTCACTGCAGAGCTCCTCCTGGCCGACTGCGGCTCAGGATAACTCCGGAGGAGACAGGCGGTGAGAGCGCTCTCACCGCAGAGAAGCGCCCTCAGCGCTCGTGAGTCTCGTTCGTCTCGTCGATCTCGCTCGTCTCGCTCGCCTCATGCGGCTCGTGCGGCTCGTAGCCGGGGATCGTGCCGTCGGGCTTCTTCACCAGGAACAGGCCGACCATGCCCATGTCGGAGTGGCTCTGCACATGGCAGTGGTACATCCAAGCGCCGGCGCCCACGCCTTCCCCCGCGAGGACTTGGAAGCCGAAGGAGTCGGCCGGGCCGACGATCTTGTTGTCGATGACCTGGCTGGGGTCGTCGGGGCCGGTGAGCATACCGGTGCGGTTGTCGGCCCAGCGATGACCGTGCATATGGAAGGTGTGGTAGTACTCCCCGTGCGTGATCATCACGAACTCGACCCGGTCGCCCACGGTCGCCTCGAAGTCGGGGCCCTGGTGGCCCGAGTGGGCGGGCCTGTTGTTGATCGTCATGTCATTGAAGACGATCGTATGGGTGACGTCGGGCAGGACGTCGCCCTTGCGCCGGACGATCACCGGGCCGTACAGGCCCTTGCGGATGCCGCCCGTGCCGTGTTCCGTCCCCACGACGTGGTCGTGGTAGTGCCAGTAGCCCGCGCTGCCCGCCCGCCAGGTGCCGTCGGCGCGGCGGCCGGGGGCATGGGTGCGCCAGGTGTAGGTGCGGGTGCCGCCGGGCTCGACGTCGCTGCGGTTCAACTTCGTTCCGTCGCTGGACACTTCGTAGTCCAGGCCGTGAACGTGCAGACTCGCGGCCACGTCCAGGGTGTTCTCGAACTCGATGTGCACGGTGTCGCCCTCGTCGAGTTCGATCAGCGGCCCGGGGATCGAGGCCGTCCCCTTCTCGAAGCCGTAGCCGAACTGCCCGTCGGCAAGCTTCTCGGCGTACAGCTTGAGGTGCCTGACCGCTCCCCCGGCCGGCGCGGTCTTCGCCGGCTCCTCGGCGCTCACCGCCTCCGGCCCCAGGGACAACGATGTCGCGACCGCGGCGCCGCCCAGCAGCACTCGCCGGTTGAACCCGCGTCTATCCATGCCGAACTCCCCACCCTGGTACGGAATTTGCGACGATGAAGAAGACGAGCCCGTGATCGAGCCTGTGATGAACCTGTGCGACGGTACCGGTCGTTCCGCTGTTTCTCCACACCCAGGACAAAGTTCGTGCCATTGCGGTCATAGGTATTGGCGGGCCGCGCAAAGACGTCTAGCTTCCTTGGCGCTGCCGCCGTGACCGAGGAGGTGCCCATGCACTTACGAGGATTGAGCACGAGAAGACGAATCCGGGTGACGACCGTGGCGTGCGGGACGCTCGTCGCCGGACTGCTGTCCGGCCCTGCCGCGGACGCACGCCCTGTCCCGGAACCACCCCTGACAACGATGTCCGTCAAGTCGCCGCCGGGCAGTGCCGATGTACGCGTCCTGGTCTTCCACGGGTCGGCCGCGGCCGGGGACGAGTCGCCGGTCGTCAACGCCGGCATCGAGGCCGTCGAGCGGATCGGTCTGTCCGGTCCGACCGCCCAGCGCTTCGAGGTCGAGGCCACGGACGACGCCTCGGTCTTCACCAGCGCGACGAGACTGGGCAGTTACAACGCCGTCGTGTTCCTGACCGGGGGCGGCGACGTCCTCGATCCGGAGCAGGAGGCGGGCCTGGAGGCCTATATGGAGGCCGGCGGCGGATTCGTCGGCCTCCATGACGCGGCTCGCGCCGAGCCGTACTCGGACTGGTTCACCGGTCTGATCGGCGCCCGTCCGGCCGCGTCGAGCCCGACGACCGTCCAGCGGGCGACCGTTGAGATCGGCGACCGACAGCATCCGGCCACCAAGGAGCTGCCGCTGGAATGGAAGCGCCCGGACGTGTGGTCGAACTGGGTGAAGAACCCGTCCGGCGAGGTGCACACCGTCGCCCGGGTGCGCGAGTCCACGTACCAGCCGGGTGCGAGCGCCAACGGCTGGGACCACCCGGTGAGTTGGTGCCGCGACTACGACGGCGGCCGCTCGTTCTACACCGGCATGGGCGGCACGGTGTCGTCGTACGACGAGACGGACTTCCGTGCGCATCTGCGCGGCGCCCTGCTGTGGACGACCCGGCTGGTGCAGGCCGACTGCAAGGCGACCATCACCGGGAACTACAAGGCCGAGCGCCTGACCCCCGCCAACCAGCCGGGCAGGAACGACCAGATCGGCGAACCGCACGGCCTGGTCACCGCGCCGGACGGTCGCGTCCTGTACATCGGCCGGGGCGGCGCCGACTCCTCCCAGCCGGTCGTCACCGACTGGAACAACCCGGACGTCGGCAAGGGCAAGGGACAGCTCCACGTCTACGACCCGGCGACCAAGAAGGTGACTCTCGCAGGGGAGTTGAGTGTCTTCGGCAACAAGGGCGGGGGCGACGAGCTCATCAAGGTCGAGGAGGGGCTCCTCGGCATCGAGCTCGATCCGCGCTTCGCACAGAACGGCTGGGTGTACCTGCACTACACGCCGCACTCGGGCGTCAACCGCGAGACCCGGATGGCCGAGCGGCGCGTCTCGCGCTTCACGCTCGACCCCGCCACGAACCGGCTCGACCTCAACAGCGAGAAGGTGCTGCTCAAGTGGCCGGTTCAGGTGCACAGTTGCTGTCACGCGGGCGGCGGGATGGCCTGGGACTCCAAGGGCAACCTGTACATCGCGACCGGTGACAACAACTCCAGTGGTTTCAGCGGCGGTTACTCCGGCAACAACCCGCAGCCGAACTTCAAGGGCGTCTCCTTCGCCGATGCGCGCCGCACCGCCGGAAACACCAACAACCTCAACGGCAAGATCCTGCGCATCCATCCGGAAGCAGACGGCACGTACACGCTTCCGGCCGGGAACCTCTTCACGGGCCGGGAGACCGAGGAGGGCGGTGGCAAGACCCGCGGCGAGATCTATGTGATGGGCGTCCGCAACCCCGCGCGCATCTTCGTCGACCGCACGACCGACGCCCTGTACGCGGGCTGGGTCGGCCCGGACGCGAGCGAGCCGTCGACGACGTGGGGACCGGCGAAGTACGACACCTTCGCCGTCATCACCCAGGCGGGCAACCGGGGTTGGCCCTACTGCATGGGCAACAAGCAGCCCTACCGGGACCGCAATCTGCCGGACCCGACGCAGCCGCTGGGCTGGTACGACTGCGACCACCCGAAGAACGAGTCGCCGAACAACGACGGCCTGGTCAACCTGCCGCCGGTCACCGGCAACAACATCTGGTACTCACCGCAGGGCGGCGCGCCCGACTACCCGCGCGATGCGAACGGCGTCCCCTCCTACCGGAAGGACCAGGCCACCTACCGGCTGCCGTGGCTCAAGGGCGGCGGCCAGGCGGCGATGAACGGGCCGGTCTACCGCTACGACGCCACGACCGCGAGCGCGGCCAAGTGGCCCGCGTACTGGGACGGCAAGTGGTTCGTCGGCGACTTCTACGACGCCGACCAGCCGCGCAACGCGGTGGTCATGGACCCGAAGACGCAAGGCACGGGCGGTCTGCCCGTGCACTCGGAGTCGCTGAAGAAGATCGTGCCGGTCGGCAACGACGGCATCAAGAACCTCATGGACTGGAAGTTCGGACCCGACGGCGCCCTGTACGTCCTCGACTACGGCCGCGGTTTCTTCACCTCGGACGCCAAGTCGGCGCTGTGGAAGGTCACTTACACGGGCGGCGGCCCGACCCCGGCGGTCGGACTGCTGGCGAGGGGGACCCAGTGAGACGGCAGGCGATCCGGTCGGCGACACGACAGGTGACACGGCAGGTGACACGGCAGGTGACACCGCGAGTGGCAGGGCGAGTGACACGGCAACGAAGAGTCCTGACGGCCCTGTTGGCCGCCGTGCTGATGATGCTCGGGCTGCAGGCGGCACCCAGCGCGGCGCAGCCCGAACAGGCCGGCGCGGCCCAGGCGGCCCAGGTCCTCACGTGGACCGCGGGCGACGACATCACCAAGTACGTGTCGGCGCCCACGACGGCGGTGGCGGGTCAGGCGACGATCGTCTTCGAGAACAGCGTGGCGACCGGCAACACCATCGGCATGCCGCACACATTGACGTTCGTGACCAGCGATCCCGAGTTCAACGACGACGTCGAACTGAACATCCTGGCCAACCCGAACGACGACATGGGCGGCCGCCACACCGCCGAGGTCACCCTGACCCCGGGCCGCTACTTCTACCACTGCACGATCCCCGGTCACGGGCAGATGCAGGGCATCCTCGTGGTGACCGAGGGCACCGGCGAGGACACGACTGCGCCCGCGGCAACCGCGCAGGTCACCGGCGCGCAGAACGCGAAGGGCGAGTACGTCGGCTCGGCGAGTGTCGCGATCAGCGCAACGGACGAGGGCGGCGGGTCGGGCGTCGACCGTATTCAGTATGCGGTCGACAGTGCAGGCGGGTCGGGCGACTGGATCCCGTACACCACGCCGGTCGTCGTCGACCAGGTCGGCACCCACAAGATCCGCTACCGGGCGTTCGACAAGGCCGGCAACGTCTCGGCCGAGAGGAGCGCCGAGTTCACGGTCGTCGCCCCACCCTCCGACGACACGACGGCGCCGGAGACCTCCGCGACGGTGACCGGCGAGCAGAACCCCGACGGGACGTACATCGACATGGCGACGGTCACCGTGTCGGCCTCCGACACCGGATCCGGGGTCAACACCATCGAGTACGCCGTCGACACGGGGGCCTGGCAGCCGTACACCGCACCCGTAATGGTGCACCAGGTCGGCACGCACACCGTGCGGTACCGGGCCACCGACAAGGCGGGCAACGCGTCCCCGGAGAAGACCGCCCGGTTCACCGTGGTCGCGGCGACCCCGCAGGACACGACCCCGCCGGTGACCGGCGTCAGCGTCGAGGGCACCAGGAACTCCGACGGGGCGTATGTCGGCAACGCCAAGGTTGCCGTGAGCGCGACCGACGGGGGCGGGTCGGGTGTCGACCGGATCGAGTATTCACTCGACGGTGGACCGTATATTGCATACAGCCTTCCGGTGGTCGTCGACCGTTCGGGGGCGCACACCCTCGCCTACCGTGCCGTCGACAAGGCGGGCAACACCTCCGCCGCGCGCACGGTGACCTTCACCGTGGTGTCGAGCCAGGTCCCGGCCCCCAACTGCCCTGAGTACGACGAGCGGTTGACGGTGATCGTCGGCACGGTCGACTCGGGGGTGCGGAACCGGTTGACCGACAGCCGGTGCCGGATCAACGAGTTGATCGAAGACGAGAAGGAGTGGACATCCCACGCCCTGTTCCTCAAGCATGTGAGGACGGTCCTGGACAAGCTGTTCGACGAGGGGATCGTCGACCAGCGCGAGTACGACGCGATCCAGGAGGCCGCCGGGGAGTCCGGGATCGGCAGGCCCGGCCAGACCGAGGGCTACCGCACGATCCTCGACGGCAGCGCGACCTCGTTCGCCAAGTGGCAGCAGGTGGGCGGCGGTTCGTTCGGACTGAACCCCGACGGGTCGATCACCAGCGGCACCACACAACAGGGCCTGGGCATGCTCTGGTTCCCGCAGCGCAAGTACGGCGACTTCTCGCTGAAGCTCCAGTGGCGCGACGACGCTCCGGGCACCGGCAACGCCAACTCCGGTGTGTTCGTGCGCTTCCCGTGGGTCCATGACCACCCCGAGGAGTCCCGGCCCGAGTGGGTCGCCATCAAGTACGGGCACGAGGTGCAGGTCCTGGACCGGCCCGACGGCGACATGTACAAGACGGGGTCGGTGTACGGCTTCGACCGCGTCGGGCTCGCCGGGGCCGGCGTCACGCAGAAGGGCACCTGGAACGACTACGAGATCAGGGTCGTCGACCAGCACTACTCGGTCTACCGCAACGGCGTACTGATCAACGAGTTCGACAACACCGGCGGCCAGGCGTTCACCCCGCCACGCGCGGACGACCCCGGCACGGACGGGCGGCGGTTCGCCTCCGGCTACATCGGACTCCAGGTGCACGGCACGACGGACGTCGTCTCGTACCGGGACATCCGGATCAAGGAACTGTGAGCGAGGCCGGAGGCGTCCGAGGCGACCGCCCTCCAGGGGCGGGCGGCCCTAGGACGCCTCCGGCTCATCCGGGGACTTCTCGTGCCGGGCCCGGCTCGGCTGCACCCGCTTGGGCTCACCCGGCATCTTCGGGTACTCCGGCGGATACGGCAGATCGCCCAGGCCGTGTTCGTGTTCGTCGCGTCGGGCGAGGTCGAGAAGGGCGTCGAGGGAGAAGGCGTGGTCGTCCATGTCGGCGTGCACATCGCCGAGTTCGGCGAAGCGCGTCGGCATGGTGGCGAGGTCGAAGTCGCGCGGGTGGGCCGCACCGACCTCCTCCCAGCGCAGCGGCGCCGAGACGGGGGCGTGCGGGCGGGGGCGCACGGAGTAGGCGGAGGCGATGGTGCGGTCACGGGCGGTCTGGTTGTAGTCGAGGAAGATCCGCTCGCCGCGTTCCTCCTTCCACCACTTGATCGTCACCCGCTCCGGCATCCGCCGTTCCATCTCCCGGCCGACGGCGATGGCGGCGCGCCGGACCTGGGTGAAGGTCCAGCGGGGTTCGATGGGCACGAAGACGTGCAGACCGCGGCCGCCGGAGGTCTTGGGCCAGCCGCGCAGTCCGCCGAACTCGTCGAGGACGGCGCGTAGTTCGTGTGCGGCGCGGACGGCGTCGTCGAAGTCGGTGCCGGGCTGCGGGTCGAGGTCGATGCGCAGTTCGTCGGGGCGGTCGACGTCGGTGCGGCGCACCGGCCAGGGGTGGAAGGTGAGGGTGCCGAACTGGGCGGCCCACAGAACGGCCGCCTGTTCTGTCGGGCACATCTCGTCGGCGCTGCGTCCGCTGGGGAAGGTGATGTGGGCGGTGGGAATCCAGTCGGGCATGTTCTTCGGCGCCCGTTTCTGGAAGAAGGACTCGCCGGTCACGCCGTCCGGGTAGCGCTCCAGGGTGGTGGGGCGGTTGCGCAGGGCGCGCAGGATGCCGGGGGCGACCGCCTGGTAGTAGCGGGCGAGGTCCAGCTTGGTGAAGCCACGCTCCGGGAAGAAGACCTTGTCGGGGCTGGACAGCCGTACCGTCCGGCCGGCCACTTCCAGTTCCACCGCATCGCCCATGCGAGCCACGGTAGACACACCCCTCACAACTCGCATCAGCACGCACACCGGACGATCCCGGCGATCAGCGCACGGAATCGAACATGGGTTCGACATACGGATCCGCGCGTGGAACGGTTGTGGAACCGTTTGTGGAACTCCTGGACGACCTAGACCTACCAGTGCTCACCGATCTGCGCGGCCACCGAGAAGTCCGCCTCGCAATCAGGGCATGTCCCGTCACCGAAGACGTAGGTCAGCGCGCCGGCGACCTCGTGCTGACCGTCGGCGAGGGCGACATCGTGGAGGCGACGACCGATGCCGTCCAGCTCCGCGGGGTTCGCCGGGCGCAGGGGCCTGCTCTCGACGTCTTCGTCGTCGTCCGCCAACGCGTAGTCGGCACTGCAGGCGAAGTAACCGCGTTCACCGATGACGATGAACAGATCTGTTTCACAGCCGGGGCAGGAAACCTGATACTCCTCGTTCACCAGCCCCCAGGCCAGATCCTCGCCCCAGCCCTCCACGCCTTCGAAGCTCAGTACGGCTTCCAGAAGATAGATGTACTCGGTGGAGTCGGACGCGGTCCGAAGACCGTCGTTCGCCAGCGACAACAGGGCCGCGATCGCGGCCGCGTGCTCCGTCCGGACATCGCCGGGTTCGTGCGACGGCTCTGCGCCCGCCATGATCGCGCCCGCCAGGGTCAGTGCGTTCACGGTCTGCCCGGGATCGTCCCCGCCGGCCACCTCGGCCAGCCAGGGCAGCGCCGCGAAGCTCGCCGAATAGACGCTGCCCTGGTGGCAGAGCGACGACCACAGATCGCTCCACAACTCGGGGGTGGGGTCCGAGGCGAGGCGGTCCAGCTGTGCGGGTATGTCCTCCGCGGAGCCGTATGCGTGGCTGAGTTGCGACCAGTCCGTCATGCGGGAATCCAACCATGCGGAGGGAGGCGATGCCGCTGCCCCCTCCTCGGAGTGCGGGCCACCGAGGTGCGTACGCCGCCGACTTGCCCCACCCGTTCAGGTCACAGACCCGCCGCTTGGGCACCACCGCGCCCATAGCGACCGTACGCTCACCCTTCATCACAACCCGCACCAAGGGGGCAAGCATGGCCAACTGGAAACTTGTCGGCCCGATCGTCGTGGGCGTCATCGTCCTCGGCGTCATCGGATCCGCCTGCGAGGACGACGGTGTCACGAGCGGCGGCAGCGGAGTCCCGGGGGCCGAAACCGGCGCAGGGGCGACCACCAGCAGCGGCGACGCCAAGGCCACCGCCGACACGAAGACCGTCCCCGGGTTCGTCGGCATGGGCCTTCAGTCCGCCCAGGACACCGCCCAGGCCGCCGGGTTCCGCAGCCTCACCTCGCACGACTCCCTCGGCCGCGAACGCAACCAGATCCTCGACCGCGGCTGGAAAGTCTGCTCCCAGACGCCTGCAGCCGGGAAGACCGTGCCGACGGACACCGAACTCGACTTCGGCGCCGTCAAGTTGGACGAGACCTGCCCGGCCGAGGACGAGACCGCGCCGGCCGAGGCCGGCGCGACCATGCCGGACTTCAGGGGGAAGTCGGTGAAGGCCGCACGCCGCGCGCTCGACGCGGGCACCTCCGTCACCGTCACCGACGCATCCGGCGACGACCGTTTCGTGCTCGTGGAGTCGAACTGGCAGGTGTGCACGCAGAAGCCCGCCGCCGGGGCGAAGTCGTCCGGGCAGCCGGTCGAGTTCACCGCGGTCAAGTTCGGCGAGAGCTGCCCCTGACCGAACCGGGCCCCCGGCGGTGGAACCGGGGCTGCGACGATTTTCCGCTTCCGACGGTGGGCGGGCTCGCGGCGGACGGGACCGTGCGCACTGTTTCCGGGCGGACCGGCGCAACGAGCGGACACCATGCGCGGCTCGTAGAGTCGGAAACATGGATCTGCCGGTGATGCCGCCCGTGAAACCGATGCTCGCCAAGTCGGTCGCGGCGATCCCGCCGGGCATGCAGTACGAGGCGAAGTGGGACGGCTTCCGGGCGATCGTTTTCCGCGACGGGGACGAGGTGGAGCTGGGCAGTCGCACCGGGAAAACGCTTACCAGATATTTTCCCGAGCTGGTGGAGGCGTTGCGGGAGCGAGTGCCGGAGCGGTGCGTGCTGGACGGCGAGATCGTCATCGCCCGGGAGGGACGGCTCGACTTCGACGCCCTCACCGAGCGCATCCACCCCGCGGCCTCCCGGGTGCGCACCCTCGCCGAGCGGACCCCGGCGTCGTTCGTCGCCTTCGACCTCCTGGCGCTGGCCGACAAGTCGCTCCTCGACGTACCGCTCGCCGACCGGCGTGAGCTGCTGACCAGGGCGCTCTCCGGAGTGACGCCCCCGGTGCACGTGGCGCCGGCGACGACCGACGCCGAGGTGGCTCGGCGGTGGTTCGAGGAGTACGAGGGCGCGGGCCTGGACGGTGTGATCGCCAAGCCGCTCACCCTGCACTACCTGCCGGACGAACGCGCCATGTTCAAGATCAAGCACGAACGCACCGCGGACGTCGTCGTGGCCGGTTACCGCTTCCACAAGAGCGGGCCGGTGGTGGGCTCACTGCTGCTGGGCCTGTACGACGACCGGGGCGTCCTCCAGCACGTCGGTGTGTCCGCCGCCTTCGCCATGAAGCGCCGGGCGGAGCTGATCGAGGAACTGGAGCCGCTGCGCATGGCGGACGCGGCCGGGCATCCGTGGGCGGCCTGGTCGGACGAGGCCGCCCACGAGTCGGCGCGGCTGCCCGGGGCGCCGAGCCGCTGGTCGGGCAAGAAGGATCTGTCCTGGGTGCCGCTGCGGGCCGAGCGGGTGGCCGAGGTGGCGTACGACCACATGGAGAACGGGGCACGGTTCCGGCACACCGCCCGCTTCCGCCGCTGGCGCCCGGACCGCACCCCGGAGAGCTGCACCTACGCGCAGCTGGAGGAGCCGGTGCGCTACGACCTGGCCGAGATCCTCGGGACACCGCCCACAACGGCCACCGAACCGATCTGATCCACAACCGGTTCCACAACCGGTTCCACGGTGTCATCAGGATCCTCACCGCGCCGTCGCGCGACAGCCACCCGACAGCCGAGGGCCGTCCTCGACAGCCGACGGCCGCCTCCGGCACGCTCTGCCTGCCGCCTGCCGCCTGCCGCCGTCCACCCGCCGTCCACCATCCACCCGCCGCCGTCCACCCTCCGCCGTCACGCATAGCCACTTTCGAACGGATGAGCGCACAATCGAGACACGAAACGGGGTGAAGGAAATGAGCAGGAGTCGTTCGAGACGTACGGTGCGCGGAGGGCGCGCGCCGCGCTCCCCGGCCGCCGCGGCACTGCTGGCGACTGCACTGGCCGGCACCCTGGCGCTATCCCTCGCGGTGGGCTGCACGACGAGCCGCGCGCCCTCGACGGACGACGGCCGGAGCCCGTCGAATCAACAGAGCCCGAGCGGCACCGCCAGCCCCACCACCGGCGTCGGCTCCGTGCTCGCCGTGAAGATCGACAACGCGCCGGACGCCCGGCCGCAGACCGGGCTCGACTCCGCGGACATCGTGTACGTCGAGCAGGTCGAAGGCGGGCTGAGCCGGCTGATGGCCGTGTACGCGACCACGCTGCCCGAGGCCGTGGGCCCCGTGCGCAGCGCCCGTGAGTCCGATCTGGAGCTGCTGCGCCAGTTCGAGCAGCCGCTGCTGGCGTTCTCCGGCGCGCAGGGCAGGCTGCTGCCGCTGATCGACAGGGCGCCGCTCGACGCCGTCACGCCCGAGGACGCCTCCGGCGCCTACGTCCGGGGAACGGACCGGGCCGCGCCGCACAACCTCTACCTGCGGCCGAGCCGTCTGCTGCCCTCCGCCCCGGGCGCCGCCGCGCTGACCACGGGCTTCCGCTACGGAGCTGCGCCCTCCGGCGGCGAGGCGACGACCACGCGCACCGTGCGCTACCCGGCGGCCCGTTTCACCTTCAGCTGGTCCGAGAGCAGGGCACGCTGGCTGGTCGCCACGGACGGCCGCCCTACCGTGTCGGCCGACGGGCGGCGGTCGGCCCCGGCGACGGTGGTCGTGCAGTACGTGAACGTGCGCGCATCGGCTTTCCAGGACTTCCTCGGAAACAACACGCCGTACACCGAGACGGTGGGCTCGGGGAAGGCGGAGGTGCTGCGCGACGGACGCGCCTACGACGTGAACTGGACGCGGGCGACAGCGGCGGACGGCACTGACTTCACGACCACCGACGGCAAACCGGTCGCCTTCGCCCAGGGCCAGGTATGGGTGGTGCTCGCGAAGGCGCCCTGATCGGCCCCGGCCCACCCACCATCGGACCCGGCCCGCCCACCCGTCGGCCCCGTCGGCCCCGTCAGGCCCGTCAGGCCCGTCAGGCCCGTCAGGATGACGAGACCAGGGGTTCTCCCGGATTGCGCAGCCCCTCCGCCGCGTCCGAGACGCGCTGGATGAGTTCGAGGAACTGGGTCTGCTCGGCGGCCGAGAGCGGGGACAGGAAGACCTGGTTCATCCGGGCCGTGCGCACGGTCAGCTTGCGGTGGGTGCGCAGTCCGTCCTCGGTGAGTCCCAGCAGGAAACGGCGCCCGTCCTGCGGGTCGCGGACCTTGTCGAGGAGTCCTCGGCGGATGAGCCTGCTGATGACCTCGGCGACGGTGGAGCGGTCGAGCCCCACCCGCTCCCCCACCGTGCGCTGGTCGAGGCCCGGCTCGGCGACGAGCGCGTTGAGGACCGCGAACTGGGGGGAGGTGATCTCCTCGGAGACCATCGTGTTCCACAGCAGGTAGTGCGCCTGCTGCAGCCGCCGGGCCAGGTGCCCGGGGTGGCTGGTGAGGTCCACCGCAGCCATGTGCACTCCCGTCGTCCGGATCAGTCCCGGATCAGTCCCGAATTAGTCTGTGTACTGAACACTACCCAACCCGCGCCATCCTGTCTCCGTGCCGGAGCGAGCCCGACGCCACCACCCAAGGCCTCAAGACCTCAAGACCTCATCCAAGTCCTTGACGCCTCGGCGCTCGGATGGCAGCGTGAGAAACCTCGCTGAAATACTCAGTGCGCTGATTAATTCGCAGAGATGAGGCTGCACGCATGGACAAGGTGGTCGCCACGGCCCTGGAGGCGGTGGCCGACGTGCCGGACGGCGCGTCGCTGGCAGTGGGTGGCTTCGGGCTGAGCGGCGTGCCCAACGTCCTCATCCAGGCTCTGTACGAGCGGGGCGTCGCCGGACTGTCGGTCGTCTCCAACAACTGCGGTGCGATGGAGTCGGGCCTCGCGGTGCTGCTCGCCGCCGGGCGGATCGCCCGGGTAACCGGTTCCTACATCGGCGCCAACAAGGAGTTCGCCCGTCAGTACCTGGGCGGTGAGCTCGAGGTCGAGATGATCCCGCAGGGGACGCTGGCCGAGCGGCTGCGGGCCGGCGGCGCCGGCATCCCCGCCTTCTTCACCCCGGCGGGCGTGGGCACACAGGTCGCCGAGGGCGGGCTGCCCTGGCGTTACGACGGTGCGGGCGGCGTCGCGCTGGCCTCGCCGCCGAAGGAGGTCCGGGAGTTCGACGGCGTGGAGTATGTGCTCGAGCGCGCCATCCGCACCGACTTCGCGCTGGTCAGGGCCGCGAAGGGCGACCGGCACGGCAACCTCGTGTTCAACAAGTCCGCCCGCAACTTCAACCCCCTCTCCGCGATGGCCGGGAAGATCACGATCGCCGAGGTCGAGGAGCTGGTCGAGCCCGGGGAGATCGACCCGGACGCGGTGCATCTGCCGGGCATCTTCGTGCAACGCGTGATCGCGCTCACCCCGGAGCAGGCTGCGGACAAGAAGATCGAGCAGCGGACGATCTCCACGCCCGTCGCACGGGAAACCGCAGCGCATGAAACGGCGGCCGAGGGAACGGTGAGCGAGTGATGGGCTGGACACGCGAGCAGATGGCCGCCCGCGCCGCGCGCGAGCTGGAGGACGGCCAGTACGTCAATCTCGGCATCGGACTGCCGACGCTCATCCCCAACTACCTCCCGGCCGACGTCGAGGTGGTGCTGGAGAGCGAGAACGGCATCCTCGGCACCGGGCCCTACCCCGCCGAGGACGCCGTCGACCCGGATCTGATCAACGCCGGCAAGGAGACCGTCACGGTCCTGCCGGGCGCGTCCTACTTCGACTCGGCGCTGTCGTTCGGCATGATCCGCGGCGGGCACATCGACGTGGCCGTGCTCGGCGCGATGCAGGTCTCCGAGCGCGGCGACCTGGCGAACTGGGCGATCCCCGGCAAGATGATCACCGGTATCGGCGGGGCGATGGACCTGGTGCACGGCGCCCGTACGGTCATCGTCGTCATGACCCACACGGCCAAGGACGGCAGCCCCAAGATCCTTGCCGACTGCGCTCTGCCGCTGACCGGAAAGGCGTGCGTGAACCGGATCATCACCGACCTCGGCGTCCTCGACGTCACCGAGGAGGGACTGCTGCTGGTGGAGACCGCGCCGGGCGTCACCGCCGAGGAGATCGCGACCAAGACCGCCGCCAAGGTCCGGGTGGCCGAGGGGATCCAGTCATGAGCAACACTCTCAAGACCGTTTACATCGTCGACGCCGTCCGCTCCCCGATCGGGCGCTACAACGGCGCGCTGGCCTCGGTGCGCCCGGACGACCTCGCCGCGCACGCCATCCGTGAACTCCTCGCCCGTACACCCGCGTTGGACCCCGCCCGGGTCGAGGACGTGTACTTCGGCAACGCCAACGGGGCCGGCGAGGACAACCGCAACGTCGGCCGCATGGGCGCGCTGCTCGCGGGCCTGCCCACCTCGGTGCCGGGTGTCACCGTCAACCGGCTGTGCGCCTCCGGTCTGGAGGCGGTCGTCCAGGCGGCCCGCGCCATCGCGGTCGGCGACGCCTCCGTCGCCGTCGCCGGCGGGGTGGAGTCGATGACCCGGGCGCCGTATGTGCTGCCGAAGTCGGATCGCGCGTTTCCCGCCGGGCACGCCGAGCTGTACTCGACCACGCTGGGCTGGCGGATGGTCAACCCCAGGATGGACCCGCAGTGGACGATCCCGCTGGGCGAGTCGGCCGAGCTCATCGCCGACAAACACAAGATCAGCCGCGCCCAGCAGGACGAGTTCGCCCTGGCCAGCCACCGCAAGGCCGCCGCCGCTCAGCAGGCGGGTCTGTTCGACGCCGAGCTCGCGCCCGTGTCGATCCCGCGCCGCAAGGGCGACCCGGTCGTCTTCGACGCCGACGAATGCGTACGGCCGGACGCCTCGCTGGAGGCGATGGCGAAGCTCAAGCCGTCGTTCCGGACGGAGGAGGGCACGGTGACGGCCGGCAACGCGTCGCCGCTGAACGACGGCGCCGCCGCCCTGCTGCTCGTGGACGAGGAGGGCCTGAAGGCGACCGGTCGCGAACCGCTGGCGCGCATCAGCGCCACCGGGGTGTCCGCGATCGACCCGCACTACTTCGGGCTGGCCCCCGTCGAGGCCGTCAACCGCGCACTCGCCAAGGCGGGCAAGGGATTTGACGATCTGTCGGTGCTCGAGCTGAACGAGGCCTTCGCCGCCCAGGTGCTCGGCTGCGTAGCCGAGTGGCCCGAGTTCGACCCGGCGGTCCTCAATCCGCAGGGCGGCGCGATCGCCCTCGGTCACCCGCTCGGCGCGTCGGGCGCCCGGCTCGCCGGCACCGTCGCCCATCAGCTCGCCCGTCGGGGCGGCGGCGTCGGGGTCGCCACCCTCTGCATCGGCGTGGGCCAAGGCCTCGCCCTCGTCCTCGAACGCTGAGAAACCCAGGAAACACCATGACTCTCACGCAGCATGACATCGATCAGGAGATCGCGGCCGAGCACGCCGCCTACGAGAAGCGCATCGCCGACGGCGCCCCCGTCGAGCACCAGCCGCGCCGCGACTACGCGCCGTACCGCTCCTCCGTCCTGCGCCACCCGAAGCAGCCGCCCGTCGCCATCGACGTGAGCCAGGACCCGGAGCTGGTGGAGCTGTCCTCCCCCGCGTTCGGCGAGCGGGACATCACCGAGATCGACAACGATCTGACCCGGCAGCACAACGGCGAGCCGATCGGTGAGCGGATCACGGTTTCCGGCCGGTTGCTGGACCGCGACGGACGTCCGGTCCGCGGTCAGCTGGTCGAGATCTGGCAGGCCAACTCGGCGGGTCGCTATGCGCACCAGCGCGAGCAGCACGACGCGCCGCTGGACCCGAACTTCACGGGCGTCGGCCGCACGCTGACCGACGACAGCGGTTTCTACCGCTTCACCACGGTCCAGCCGGGCCCCTACCCGTGGCGTCAGCACGTCAACGCCTGGCGGCCGGCCCATATCCACTTCTCGCTGTTCGGCTCGGCGTTCACCCAGCGGCTGGTGACGCAGATGTACTTTCCGAGCGACCCGCTGTTCCCGTACGACCCGATCATCCAGTCGGTGACGGACGACGCGGCCCGCCAGCGGCTGGTCGCGACCTACGACCACAGTCTGTCGGTGCCGGAGTTCTCGATGGGCTACCACTGGGACATCGTGCTCGACGGGCCGCACGCCACCTGGATCGAAGAAGGACGCTGACCTGCCATGACGAAGATCGACACAAGCCGTCCGGAGAGCGTGCTGCCCACTCCGTCGCACACGGTCGGCCCGTTCTACGGCCACGCCCTGCCGTTCCCCGGCGGCGGTGACATCGCCCCGGCCGGCCACCCGGACACGATCGCGTTGCAGGGCTATGTGTACGACGGCGAGGGCAACCCGCTGCCGGACGCGTTCCTGGAGCTGTGGGGCGCGGACCCCGAGGGCCATCTGCCGCAGGTCGACGGCTCGATGCGGCGCGATCCGTCGAGCGGCGGCTTTCTCGGCCGCAACGGCGTCGAGTTCACGGGCTGGGGCCGGATCCAGACGGACGCGAACGGCCACTGGTCGGCGCGGACGCTGCGGCCCGGCGCGCGTGGCCTGAGCGCGCCGTATCTGAGCGTGTGCGTGTTCGCGCGCGGTCTGCTCGTCCATCTGTTCACCCGGATCTATCTGCCGGGCGACGAGGCCGCGCTGGCCGCGGACCCGCTGCTGCGGCAGGTGGACCCGGCGCGGCGCGACACGCTGATCGCGACACGCGGCGAGCTGGGGACCTACCGTTTCGACATCCGCCTTCAGGGCGAGGGCGAAACGGTCTTCCTGGAGTTCCAGTGACAGCTGCGCAGTCCGATGCTTCGTCCGGCGCCCGGTCCGGCACCTCGTGCGACACCCGGTCCGACGCCCGGTCCGACGCCGGTCTGCTCGCCCCCGGGTGGACCGGCTCCCCCGCCGCCTCCGCGACCGGTGACGGCGCCTTTCTGCGGGCGCTGCTCGACGCAGAGGCCGCGCTGACCCGCGCCCAGGAAGCACTGGAATTGGCCCCGAAAGGGGCCGGGGCCGCGGTCACCGCGGCGGCCGACGACAACGGTTTCGACGTGCGTTCCCTCGCCGAGCGCGCCCGCGGCGGCGGAAACCCGGTGATCCCGCTGGTCTCCGACCTGACGAAAGCCGTCGGCGAGGAGTTCGGGCCGTACGTCCACCGGGGCGCGACCAGCCAGGACATCATGGACACCGCGACGATGCTGGTCGCGGTGCGCACCCTCGGCCTCGTCCTGGCCGACCTCGACCGCACCGGGCGGGCGCTTGCCCGGCTCGCCGCCGAGCACCGCGACACGCCGATGCCCGGCCGGACGCTCACCCAGCACGCCGTACCGACCACGTTCGGACTGAAGGCGGCCGGCTGGCGGTCCCTGGTGCTGGACGCACGGGACCGGGTGACTGCCGTACGGGACACGCTGCCCGCCCAACTGGGGGGCGCCGCCGGTACGTTGGCGGCCTTCGCCGCGTACGGCGCCGTCGACGCGACCGCGCTGCCCGCCGCGTTCGCCGGTGAACTCGGGCTGCGGCCGCCCCTGTTGCCGTGGCACACCCTGCGGACGCCGATCGCCGACCTGGCCGGCTGCCTCGCCTTCACGGTGGGCGCCCTCGGGAAGATCGCGACGGACGTGCTCACCCTCGCCCGCACCGAGATCGGCGAGCTGACGGAGGGCAGCGGGGGCGGTTCCTCGGCCATGCCGCACAAGGCCAATCCCGTACGGTCCACGCTGATCGCGGCCGCCGCCCGACGCGGCCCGCAGCTCGCGGCCACGCTGTTCGGGTCGCTGGTGGCGGATGACGAACGGCCGGCCGGGGCCTGGCACGCCGAGTGGGAGCCGCTCAGGGATCTGCTGCGGCTGGTCGGCGGGGCCGCCCGGGACGCGGCCGAGCTGACGGAGGGGCTGCGGGTCGAAGCGGACGCGATGCGCTCGAACCTCGATCGCACCCACGGGCTGATCGTCTCCGAGCGGCTGTCCGCCGAGCTGTCCGTCCTGCTGGGCCGGGCCCGCGCCAGGGAACTCCTCACCGAGCTGGCCCGGCGCACCTACGCGGAGAACCGTCCGCTGGCGGAACTCCTGGCCGAGGAGCCCGACTTGAAGGGCGTCGATCTCGGCGACCTCACCGACCCCGCCCGCTACACCGGCTCCGCCGGAGCCCTCACCGACCGTGCGCTGGAGCGACGTTGACCGAGAAGCTGCTCAACCACCGTGCGGAGGGGCCGACTTCCGCTCCCCCGCTGTTGCTCGGCCCCTCGCTGGGCACGTCGTACGCGCTGTGGGACAAGGTCGCCCCCGAGCTGTCCATCACGCATCGGGTGATCCGCTGGGACCTGCCCGGACACGGGGGTTCGGCGGCCGACCTGATCGGCCCCGGCGCGACCGTGGGCGACCTCGCCGACCTGGTGCTGGCGCTGGCCGACTCGCTCGGTGTGGAGCGGTTCGCGTATGCGGGCGTGTCGCTGGGCGGCGCGGTGGGGCTGCAGTTGGCGCTGGACCACCCGGAGCGGGTGTCGTCGCTGGCGGTGATCTGCTCGTCGGCCCACTTCAACGGGTCGAAGCCGTGGGAGGAGCGGGCCGCGCTGGTGCGCCGCGAGGGGCTGGCGGGGCTCGCCGAGACCGCGAACGCCCGTTGGTTCACCCCGGGGTTCACCGTGCCGGAGCTGGTCGCCGACCACCGCGACGCCGACCCGGCGGGCTACGCCGCGTGCTGTGACGCGCTGGGCGCGTTCGATGTGCGCGAGCGGCTGCCGGAGATCGCCGTACGGACCCTGCTGATCGCCGGGCGCAAGGATCAGGCGACGCCGCCCGCGCATCTGCGGGAGATCGCGGACGCGGTGCCGGACGCGACGCTGGTCGAGCTGCCTGCGGCGGCTCACCTCGCGCCCGCCCAGTGCCCGGAGGCCGTGCTGACCGCGCTGCGGGCCCATCTGGACGGCGGGGCGAAGCGGGGCATGGCGGTGCGGCGCGAGGTGCTCGGCGACGCGCACGTGGACCGGGCGCAGGCCCGGCAGAACACGTTCACCGCGCGTTACCAGGACTTCATCTCCCGCTATGCCTGGGGCGAGATCTGGACCGATCCCACGCTCAGCCGCCGTGAGCGCAGCATGATCACACTGACCGCGCTGGTGGCGCACGGCCACTACGACGAGCTGGCCATGCATGTACGGGCGGCCCGGCGCAACGGGCTGACTCCGGAGGAGATCGGCGCCGTCCTGCTCCAGACGGCCGTCTACTGCGGGGTCCCGGCGGCGAACTCGGCGTTCGCGACGGCCCAGCGGGTCCTGGCGGAGGAGGACACGGAGGGGGAAGCCGGGACCGGATGAGCGGGATCCCGCCTTCCGGCACCGCGGCCACCGCCGGCACCTCCGGCCCTGCGCGCGTGCGCAGGGCCGGCGGCGGACGTCTTCGTCCGCGGCCCCTGTCCTGGACCGCTACCTCCGGGTCTGTCCGGGGACCAGTCCCACCTGTGGTGCGCCCAGGCTCTGCAGGGCCTGCTGTGCCTTGTCCGCCAGGCCGTCCGCGCCGCAGGACCGGGCCAGGGTGAGACCCCGGCCGAGTTCGGACACCGAGCGGGAGAGGATGCCGTACTCGACGCGTGCGGCCGCGTGTTCGTACTGGCAGGGCGAGGACTCCAGGTAGGTGACGGCCTGTTGGGCGAGCCGGACCGCGCGCTGGCCGGTCTCCAGGGCGGCGGCGCAGCGCAGGGCCTCGCCGATCGCGGTGTCGGTGCCGAAGCGCTCGGCCTGGCGGCGGGCCTCGGTGGCGAGCCGGCTCGCGCGGGCCGGGTCCTCGACGGCCAGGGCGCGGGCGAGGTCGACGGCCCAGGGGACCATCACCGGGTTGAGGTGACCGCGGACGGCGGCCGCCTTCTCGGCCGCCTCCAGTTCGTTGATGCCGTCCTTGACGCGGCCGACGGCCAGCAGCAGCCGTCCGCGCACGGAACGGGGGTCGGGCAGCACGATCGTCGACGGGTAGGGCGGGGCGAAGTCGTACTGTTCGGCGATCTCCCAGGCCTCGGCGACATGGCCGCGGGCCAGCAGTGTGTCGACGAGGTTGCAGGTGGCGGACCAGTAGAGGGGCAGGCCGCGGCCGACGCGTTCGGCGACCCGCAGGGATTCCCTGAGGGACTCCTCCGCCTCCTTCAGCCGGCCCCGGCGGCGCAGGCCCAGTCCGAGGTAGGCGTGGGCCAGGGCGAGGTGGCCGCCGCTCCAGCCCGCCGACACATAGGTGCGCAGGGCATCGTTGAAGAGGCCGACGGCGCGGTCGAGCCGGTCGGTGTAGGCGTAGGAGCTGGCCAGCATCATCAGCAGCTCGATGCCCCACTCCTGGTCGGTCCAGCCGAGCCCGGGGGCGAGGCTGCCGTTGACCAGGGCGCGGTCGCAGAACTCGGCGACCTCCTCGGCGTTCTCGCCGCGGGTCACGGCGTCGAAGCCGCGCAGGATGAGCAGCGCGCGTTCGGCGTTGTCCCGGCCGGTGCAGGTCGAGGCGAGCTCGGCGAGCCGCTCCGAACGGCGCGGTGTGGTCGCCTCGCCCGCGTGGACGCCCTCCCACATGAACTGCACGGCCTGCAGCCGCAGCCGAGCCGGTCCGGGCGCGTGCCGGGCGGCCTCCGCCTCGACGGTGCGGACGGCCTCCTCCAACTGGTTGTTGTGCAGGAGTGCCTGGGACAGGCGGTAGACGGCGTCGACGCGGTCGTCGCCCTCGAGGCCCGGCAGGGTGGCGAGTGCCGTGCGCAGGTGTTCGATGGTCCGGGCGGGCGCGGTGAGGAGAGTGGCGCAGCCCAGTTCGTAGAGCACGCGCGCGTGGACCTCGGGGGCGGGCGGTTCCTTCAGGGCCCGCTCCAGACAGCGGCGGGCCGCGTCGGGGGCGCCGACGGCCAGGTGTTCCCGGGCGGCTTCGCGCAGCTGCTCGACGAGTTCCTCGTCGCCGTCCGCGTGGACCTGGAGCAGGTGCCGGGAGGCGGCCGCGAGGCCCTTGCCGGCGTCGGTGACGACCTGGGCGGCGATGCCGTGCATCGCGGTGCGCAGGCCGCCGGGGATGGAGTCGTAGACGGCGGTGGCGATCAGCGGGTGGACGAACTCCAGGTCGCCGTCGTCCGCGGGGACCGCGCCGGGGTCGGGCTCGGTGAGGATGCGGGCGTTGCGCAGCAGTTCGGCACAGCGCACCGCTTCGTCCCGCTCCAGGCCGGCGAGCCGGGCCGCCTGGGCGACGGAGATGTCGGCGCCGAGGATCGCGGCCGCCATGGCGAACTTGTGGGCCTCCATGCCCAGGGTCTCCAGGCGGTCGACGAGGCCGCCGCCGCGGGCCGCGCGGTTCAGGGGGCGCAGCTCGGTGGCCGAGGACTCGCTCGGTTCCAGTCGGCTCTCGCGGACCTTGGCGAGGAGCTCGACGGTCTCGTAGGGGTTGCCGGCGGTGACCGCCCACACCTCACGGCAGAACGCGGCGTCGGCGTGCTCGCCGAGCGTGGCCCGGGTGAGTCCGGCGACCGCGGGCGGGGTGAGCGCGTTGAGGACGGTGACGGCGCGGCCGGCGGCCTCGCCGACGGCGTCGAGGTGGCGGGCGGCCTCGCCCTTCACCTCGCCCGGCCTGCGGGCCACGACGATCAGGACGGCGAGTTCGTCGAGGCGTTCGACGAACACGGAGAGCCAGCGCAGGGTCTCCTGGTCGGCCCAGTGCGCGTCGTCGACCAGCAGCACCAGCGGGTAGTCCCGCCGGGCGAGCCGGGTCACGGCGGCCACCAGGCCGTCACACACGCCCTGCGGGTCGGCGTGGCCCTCGCCGGGTTCCGCTATGCCCAGGGCGGGGCCCGCGATGTCGTGCCAGTCGCCGAGGTACTCGCGGGCCTCCTCCGGGTGCAGGGACAGCAGCGCCGGCTGGAGCAGCTGCCGTACCACGTTGAAGGGGACGGACCTCAGTGTCTCGCCGCCGCGGGCCGACCACACGGCGCAGCCGCGGTCCTCGGCGATCCGGCGTGTCTCGGCCAGCAACGCGGTCTTGCCGAACCCCGCCTCGCCCCGGAGCACCAGCAGGTGCCCCGAGGAGGACGTGTCGGCACAGAGTGTCTCCACCGCCTCTGCGATGGCGGCCACTTCCTCGTCGCGCTCCCACAGGGAAGCCGAGGCGGCCGCCGCCGGCCTGACCTCCGTCATCCCGCTACCTCCCCAAGTCGCCCGAACGACGTACCGACGTCGAGCGTAGCCGTCCGGGGGCCCTCGCGGAGGGCGGTCCGGGCAGGTCCGCCTCCACGAGTGACAGGGGGCGGCCCGGGATGCCCCGGCGGGCCTGCGGATGTGCCCCCATGACGTCAACAGCGAGTGACGCGCGCCGAATTGACGTCGAATTCGCGCCACGCGGGTGGCGGAGGGTGGCGTACGGGTGGCGGGATGTCCGGAACCGATTTCAAGAGAGTGCCCTCCCTCTCATCCGGCTTTCACCGATGCCTCATACGGTGGGGGCATGACGCAGGTGACTCCTCCCGGGTGGTATCCCGACCCGGGGCAGACAAGTGACGGTCCCGCCACCGAACGCTGGTGGGACGGCAAGGCATGGACGGACCAGACCCGCGCCGCGGGCTCGGCCGCCGTATGGGGTCCGCCGGCGCAGACCCCGGCCGACGGAACGTATCCGGCGTACCCGGGGTATCCGGGGCAGCCGGGGTATCCGGCGGTGCCGGTCGCGGCGCCGCGGCGCGGGCTGCGGACCGGGATAGCCGTCGGCGTGGCCGTCGCGGTCCTGGCCAGCATCGGGGTCGGCGTGTGGGCGCTGTCCAACGACGGCTCGGGCGGCGGCAGCGGCACGGCCCAGGGCCCGGGCGGGCAGGGCGGACAGGGCGGCTCCGGCGGCCAGGGCGGGCCCTTCGGCGACTCCGGCGGGTCGGGCGGCTCGGGCGGTTCGGGGGGCTCCGGCGGTTCGGGCGGGGCGTCCCCCTCGCCCGAGGCGTCCGAGGCGCCGAAGATCAAGAGCGGTTCGGTGACCGACGCGCTCAACGGGATCAGCATCCCCATCCCGGCCGGCTGGACCGGCCAGGAGCTCAGCGTCGGCGCGCAGATAACCTCCGACGCCTCCTACAAGTGCCCCGGCGACACCTCCAAGACCTGCACCAAGGGAGGCGTGTACTCGGCGCCCGTCGAGGTCCTGGAGACCAAGGGCGACACCGCCGAGGAGGTCGCGAAGGCGGACATCGCTGCCAACGCCGAGGAGTCCTACGGCGGCACGACGTACGGCGCGATCACCTCGCACACGGTGCTCGCCTCGAAGGCGGTGACGGTGGCCGGGCAGAAGGGCTATCTGGTGCGCTGGAAGGCGGTCACGAGCAAGGGCGCGGACGGCTACGTCGAGTCGCTGGCCTTCCCGGCCCCCGCGGACACCAAGCGGCTGGTGGTGCTGCGCTTCGGTGTCGACGCCGACCAGAGCGTGTCCGTCATCGACACGATCACCAAGGGGATCAAGGTGTCGACGGGCGGCGGCAGCGGACAGGACGTCTGACCCGGCCCGCGCAGACACGGTCGGCCGGGCGGGGGCCCCTCCGCTCAAAGGGGAGCCCCACCCGGCCGGTGGTGCGCGCCGCCCCCGTCCCCACGGTGCGGCGCGATACAGGTCGCCGTCCAGTCATCCCGTGGACGGCGGCCTGAGCCTTATGTCTTCGGCCCGGTGAGGCCGAGCGCCGGCAGCACGGCTGCCTCCACGAAGCGGACCAGGTATTCCTGGTCGGCGTACTGCCCGTCGACGACGGGACGTGCGCGGATCACTCCGAACATCTGCGCCGGGATGTACTCCAGCGCCGGGTGGTCGCAGGCGATCTCGCCGCGTTCGACCCCGCGCCGCAGGATCTCCCGCAGCGCGGCGATCTCGGGGTCGACGAGCGCCTCGCGCAGCGCCAGGGCGAGTTCCTCGTCGCCGGTGACGGCGTGGCCGAGAGCCTGCAGCAGTTTGGTGTCGTTGCTGGACCAGCGGCCGGTGGCCCGCGCGGCCTCGCGCAGGTCCTCCGCGAGCGAGCCGGTGTCGATGCCGGTGAGCCGGGCCTGCCGGCGGGCGCGCAGGGCGGCCACCACGAACTGGGGCTTGGTCTTCCACTGCCGGTAGAGCGTGGACTTGCTGCAGCGGGTGGTGGCGGCGACGCCCTCCATGGTGACTGCCTCGTACCCGCACTCGCGGACCTGGTCGAGGACGGCGTCGAAGAACTCCCGCTCACGCTCGGGCGTGATCTTGGAGCGGCGCGTGGCGGAGACCGACTCGGGTCCGTCCGCTGCCTGCGACGTCATCTGCTCTTCGCCTCGCTTCTCTGCCACTCGGGCCACTCGCCTCGAGGCCCCTGCCGCCTGCCGGGGGCCTCTTCTCCAGTGTGTCCTATGTCAATCGATACGCCAGTGTACCGGTACGAGCGCGTATCGGTACACTGGCGTATCGGTACGAAATCGTATCGGTGGTGCATGCACGGGTCATGAGCACGGCAGCACCGCCTCACACGCACCACCGTCAGCGAAGGGGTCGGGGGATGAATGCCCGCACCGAGCCTGCAGAAGCGGAGCCGGCCACACCGGCGCGGCCGCCCATAGTCCGCGAGCTCCTGCTTGTCGCAGGGCTCTTCCTCGTCTACAAGTTCGGCAGGCAGCTGGCCGCCGGCCATACCGCCGAGGCCTTCCGCAACGCCCACGACGTGTGGCATCTCGAACGGTGGCTGCGGCTGCCCGGCGAGGGCTCGGTGCAGTCCCTGCTGCTGCACGGGGACGCCCTGGCCGAGGCCGCGAACACCTTCTACGCGACCGTCCACTTCCCCGCCACCCTGGCCTTCCTGGTCTGGCTGTACCTGCGGCGGCCGGCCCACTACGTGTGGGCCCGCCGGGTGCTGGCCGTGGTCACCGCCGCCGCGCTGGCGGTGCATCTCGTGTTCCCGCTCGCCCCGCCGCGGATGCTGGCGGCGACGGGCCTGGTCGACACCGCGAGCGTGTTCGGGCCGTCGGTGTACGGCCCGCCGCAGACGGACCATCTGTCGAACCAGTTCGCGGCGATGCCCTCGCTGCACTTCGGCTGGGCCCTGATGGTCGCGATCGGCCTGATCGTCGCCACCCGCTCGCGCCTGCGGTGGCTGTGGCTGCTGCATCCGCTGGTGACCCTGCTGGTGATCGTGGGCACGGCCAACCACTACTGGCTCGACGCGATCGTGGCGGGCGTCCTGCTCTCGCTCGCGCTCGCGCTGATCCACGCCCCCCGGCGCACGGCCCCGGCCGCCACGGCGGAACCCGGTGCGGACACCGTCGTCCCGGCCGAGGAGCCGGTCCTGGTGGGGGCGCGCCGATGAACGCCACCCTGGTCGCCGTCGCCCTGTCCCTCTTCTCGGCCGCCGCCTACGCGGCCGCCGCCGTCGCCCAGGAGCGGCTGGCCTCCCGGAATCCCGGCACGGGCCTGACGCGGCTGCTCGGCAACGGGGCCTGGTGGTCCTCGGTGGGGCTGAACGCCTCCGCCGCGCTGCTGCACGTCGTCGCGCTCAAGTACGGGCCGCTCACCGTGGTGCAGCCGCTCGGCGCGCTCACCCTGGTCGCGGCGGTGCCGATGGGCGCCCGGGTCGCCGGGCGCCGGGTCAGCGCCGCCGAGTGGCGCGGCACCGCGTTCACCCTGGCCGGTCTGGCCGCGATCCTGGTCACGGCGTCGGGCCCGGCTCCCGAGGACGTCCTGAGCGTGCCGGAGGCGGTCGCGGTGGCGGGCGCCACCTCGGCGCTGATCGGGCTGCTGGCCCGGCCCGGCGCCAAGCCCGGGCTGCGGCACGCGACCGCGTCCGGCTTCGCCTCGGGCGTCGCCTCGGCGCTCACCCAGACGGTGACGGTGGCCGCGACGGACCGTTCGGGCCCGCTGCTCAGCGTGCAGGTGATCGGGGTGGCGCTGCTGGTCGCGGCCTTCGCGACCGGCGGGCTGCTGCTGTCGCAGACCGCCTATCGCGGCGGCCTCGGCGCCCCGCTGGCGATGGTGACCCTGGCGAACCCGGTGGCCGCCGCGGCGATCGGCCTCGTGCTCCTGGGCGAGCGACTCCAGGGCGGGGCGGCGGGCGTGCTCCTCGCGCTGGCCGGAGCGGGACTCGCGGGGTGGGGCGTGGTGCAGCTGTCGCAGGCCGCACCGGAGCCCGAGCCCCTGGCCGTCCCCGAGGAGGACCACCCCGTGGCGGCGGTGCTGGCCCTGCGGCCGGAGACGGCGTCGGCGGAGCCCGCGCTGCTGCCCCGGCCGACGTCCGAACCGGGGCACCTCACCGCTCTGTAGCTCTGTAGCTCTGTAGAGGAATGTGGCGCTGTCGAGTGCGTCACATTCCTCCACAGGCAAGGTCACTCCGTGACGATCGCCGGGTCGCTGACGCCGGGGCGGCCGTTCTCGACGTGACCGGCGAACCGCCGCAGGAACGTCGGATCGGCGGACGACGTGACGGTCAGGTCGTACCACCGCCGGCTCGCCCGCAGGTCCACGGTGCGCTTGACGATGGCGCCGGGGCGCAGCTTGACGGTCGTGGTCCGGCCGCCGTACCCGTCCGCCACCTTCAGCTCCGCCGTGCCGTAGCCCCGGTGGTTGAAGGTGAGCTCGACGCAGTCGCCGACGTGCCGGGCGACCACCTCGGTGCCGGCCGCCTTCGCCCTCCCCTTGAAGACGCGCAGGAATCCGTTCGGGCCGTGCACGGTCAGGTCGTGCGCACCGCCGGAGTACGCCGAGTTCCAGGTGTCGGAGACGGTCGCGCCCGCCCCGGTGGTGTAGCTCCACGGGCCGTCGGCGCGGTTGCCGGAGGTGACCAGGAAGGCGGCGCCGGCCTTGGCCCCGGAGGCGAAGGTGAGGGTGAGGGTCCCGGCGGTCGAGTCCACCGAACCGTCCACGCTGGGCGTGTACCTGAGCGGGCGGGTGGGCCGCAGGCCACGCTCCTGCTTCGGCAGGACCGGCTGGGCGGGCAGGGTGGGCACGTAGTCGGGGTGACGGTCCTTGTCCGGGGGCCGGTAACCGTCGGTCTCCGGCAGGACGACCGGCCGGGTGTCCCTGCGGGAGAAGTCGAACGCGGAGGTCAGGTCGCCGCAGACCGCGCGCCGCCACGGCGAGATGTTCGGCTCGTGGACGCCGAAGCGGCGCTCCATGAACCGGATGACCGAGGTGTGGTCGAGCGTCTCGGAGCAGACGTAACCGCCCTTGCTCCAGGGGGACACGACGAGCATCGGCACCCGCTGGCCGAGCCCGTAGGGGCCGGCGGTGTGGCCGGCGTCGCCCTTGAAGAGGTCCGGTCCGACGTCGACCGTCGACCTGCCCTGCGCGGCCGAGGCCGGCGGGAACGGCGGGAGCAGGTGGTCGAAGAAGCCGTCGTTCTCGTCGTAGGTGACGAACAGGGCCGTCTTCGCCCACACCTCGGGGTCGGCGGTGAGCGCGTCGAGGACCTGGGCGACGTACCAGGCGCCGTAGTTGGCGGGCCAGTTGGGGTGTTCGGTGAAGGCCTCGGGGGCGACGACCCAGGAGATCTGCGGCAGCTTGCCGCCCTTGACGTCGGCCTTCAGCTGGTCGAAGAAACCCTCGCCCTTACGGGCGTCGGTGCCGGTGCGGGCCTTGTCGTACAGCGGGTCGCCGGGCTGGGCGTTCTGGTACTGGGTGAAGTAGAGCAGCGAGTTGTCGCCGTAGTTGCCCCGGTAGGCGTCCTGGATCCAGCCCCAGCTGCCTTCCTTGTCGAGGCCGTCGCCGATGTCCTGGTAGATCTTCCAGGAGACGCCCGCCTGCTCCAGACGTTCGGGGTACGTCGTCCAGCTGTAGCCGACCTCGTCGTTGCCGAGGACCGGGCCGCCGCCCTTGCCGTCGTTGCCGGTGTAACCCGTCCACAGGTAGTAGCGGTTCGGGTCGGTCGAGCCGATGAACGAGCAGTGGTAGGCGTCGCAGATGGTGAAGGAGTCGGCGAGCGCGTAGTGGAAGGGGATGTCGTCGCGGGTCAGGTACGCCATGGTCGTGGCGCCCTTGGAGGGGACCCACTTGTCGTACTTGCCCCCGTCGAAGGCGGCGTGCCCGTCGTTCCAGCCGTGCGGGAGGTCCTGGAGGAAGGCCATGCCCAGGTCGTCGGCGTCCGGGTGGAAGGGCAGGACGTCCTTGCCGCCGGCGTCCGCCTGGTGCCAGACGGACCTGCCGTTCGCGAGGGTGACCGGGCGCGGGTCGCCGAAGCCCCGCACGCCCCTCAGCTTGCCGAAGTAGTGGTCGAAGGAGCGGTTCTCCTGCATCAGGACGACGATGTGCTCGACGTCCTCGATCGACCCCGTGCGGTGGTTCGCGGGCAGCGCCGCGGCGCGTGCGATGCTGCTGGACAGAGCGGTGAACGCCGTGGTGGCGCCGGTGAGCTGGAGGAAGCGGCGCCGGTTGACTTCGGACATGGGTGAGGCACCTCTCGTGCAGAAGGGTTCTGCCGGCCGGTTCATGCGGAATGCGCGCGCAAGGAGTGTTCCAAGGGCACAGAACGTCCGGGAAGGGTCGGATGACGCCGGTGTGAAGGTCGCCGGTACGTGGGGGGTGCGACGGGCCAAGAGGTCCGCGAACCCGCCCGAAATCCCCTGTCCGGGAAGTGCGTTCTCTTTCGCCACAGGAGACGAAAACACCCACTTCTGTTAATTATTGACCGAATGTAGCGAGACTATCGCTTTAGGTGTTTTATCCTTTAAACTCTCCGACATCACGCCAGGAAGCGCGCCGGGGGCGCGCTGTCGGGGGGAGCTGGTCGACGTGCGCCGTAGAGCGTTTTTCGCCACCCTGTTGGGCTGTGCCGCACTTCTGTTCTCATCGGGGATTCACCCGGCGCCGGCACACGCCGCGGACCCGGTGGCACCATACGTGGAACTGGCCCCGGATTCGGGGCAGTTGTCGCCCGGCGGCACCCCACTGACCGTCGACGCCGTGTTCCACAACACCCTGGACACGGCCATCACGGACAGCTTCATCGTCGCCGTGGGCATCCGACTCGCCCCGCCCGCACCACTTCTGACGCCCCAACAGGTCACCGTGGAATGGTTCGACGCGGCCGCGTCGGTGTGGCGGGCGGTGGAGCTGACCTCGGGCACGACCGCGCTCAGCGGCTACCTCAGCACGGACGCCGGGCTGCCCTCCGTGGGCTCGCTCCCGGCCGCCGGCAGCGCCCGGATCGGCCTGCGCATCTCGCTCGCCCCGGAGGTGCCGACCGCGACCACGCTCCAGTTCGTGGCGCAGGGCCTCATCCAGCCCAGCCCGCTGATCGACCCGGTGGTGCTGATGGACGGCAAGGCCTCGTACACCGTCGTCACACGGACGACGGCCTCGAACTCGCCGTCGACGTCGGCCTCGACGTCCGCCAGTGCCACGCCGAGCGCCTCCGCGAGCGACACCGCGACACCGAGCGGCGGCGCCCCCGGCTCCTCGACACCGTCCGCGTCACCGACGTCCGGCGCGCCGACGCTGTCCGCCGTTCCGGCCCCGTCGGCACTGACCGGCGGCACCGGAGGCGACCAGCTCGCGAACAGTGGAACCCCGGCCGCGGCCGCGATCGCCGGCGTGTCCGTGCTCGTGTGCGCCGCCGGTGTCGCCCTCGCCATGACCCGACGCCCGGCCCACGGACGGGCGCGGGGACGGGGACAGGGACGGGGACAGGGACAGGACTGATCCCGGCGGGCCGCCGCGCCCGTCGCGCCCGCTGCGCCCGCCGCGGGACGCGGGTGCGCAACAGCGGTCCGTCCCACGTCTCGCCGTCCCCGCTCCTCAGCGTCCTCACGTCTCAACGTCCCCACGTCCCTGTGTCTCCATATCCGCATGTCCCCATGTCCCCATGTCTCCACGGGAGGAACTCATGCACCCACGCAACGGGCAGGACGTCCTGCGGGACGTGGTCCGCAGCGTCGCGCCGGCCGAACTGGAGAAGCTGGACGAGACGTGCCGGGTCTACCTCGCTCGGCCCTACCCCCCGCAGCCCCTGCATCGGCCGACCGGGGACCCGCTGGGCGACGGCATCCAGACGCTCGTCCTCCTGCCGGTCCTGGTGGCCGTGGTCTCGCAGATCCTCGCCGACCTGGCCTCCGGACGCATCCGCGCGGGCGGCGGCCGGCTGTCCCGGTGGTGGCGACGGCGAGCGAGCCGGGCCGAGGCCGAGGGCCGACGCGCCGCGCTGACCTCCGCCGTGCCGCAGCTCTCCGACGTGACACGGCAGGAACTCACCGAGTGGGCGCTGGCCCAGAGCCGGGCCGTCGGCCTGTCGCCGGCCCAGGCCGAAGCATGCGCCCACGTCATCGTGGTGGCCGTGGTCCGGCCCGAGGCCGAGCCGGCGGGCACCCCGGCGACGGACGCCCGCGCGGAGGCCGGCGACGAGGCCGGCGATGTGCAGGCGTCCGCCGACACGCCGCCGTCGTGAGCGTCGCGCCGGGCGCCGCCACGCCCGCCGCCGACCGCCGCGAGGTCGCCCGCGCGCTCGTCTCCAGCCCGCTGCCGCTGCCCACCACCACCCGGCTGGTGCTGCTGGTCCTCGTGGCCGCCGCGGGAGCCACGTTCGCCACGTGGTGGTGGCTGGTCCTGGGCCGGGACAACTGGCCGGGCGCCCAACTCGCCTGTCTGCCCGCCCCCGAGACCACGGCTGCCGCCTCACCGGACGCGGTTCTGGCCCGCTTCACCGGTTGCGTCAACGACGTCCGGCTGGCCCAGTCGGCGATGGTGCTGTGCGGGCCGCTCGCGCTGCTGGCCCTCGCCCTGCTCGGCCGGGCCGCCGCACGCCGGCTGAGCCTGTGGCGGTGGGCGGCGGAGAAGGCCGACGAGGACTCGTCCCTCGCCGCACGCCTGGCCGCCGTACTGCCCGACGGCGACGACCGCGATGACGGCGACGGCCTCCGGCCGACGCTGTGGGTGCGCAGCCCACGGCGCGTCGGCGTCCAGGCCCGGGCGTCGGGGACCGTCCGCAAGCCGTGGATCGTGGCCGACTCGCACGTCTTCAGCCGGCCCGACTGGGAGGTGGAGGCGATCTTCCGCCATGAACTGGCCCATCTGCGCCTGCGGGACGTGAGCCGGGTACGGCTCGCCGCAGCGGCCTGGTGGATCCTGCTCATGGGGGTCACCCTGCCGATGGGCGCGGCCCTGGTGCTGGACCCCGGCCTCCTCGGCACGGACCTGCTGGTACGGATGACGGTCGTACTGGTGATCTTCCTGCTGACCCTGTGCGCGGTGCTGCGCGTCCGGGAGCACGACGCCGATCTCGGCGCGGAGGCGGATCCGCGCGCGCCGGTGGGCGCCACCGCCGACCACCTCGGCTCCGACCTCCCGCAGAACCGCCGCGGTCGGCTCCTGCGGGCCGCGGGCCTCGCCAGCCACCCCACCGCCGCCGCCCGACTCGGCGTACTGGCCGACCCGGCGCGCACCTGGGGACTGTCCGCCGCCGAGTGCCTGACGACGGGACTCGCCGCGGGCCTGCTCTTCACCGATCTCGCCCTGCTGGTCGCGTCCCTGATACCCAGTCAGGCCCAACTCGCCTACATCATCACGGGGTTGCTCGTCGGCTGGGCGGTGGCAGGGGTGGCGACCGTGGCGTGGTGGCGGGCCGTCGCGGTGGGGCACCGGGACGCCCGCGGAGGGCGCCCGGCGCTGGCCGGGGCCGCGCTCGGGCTCGGCGTCCTCGTCGGGAGCCAGCTGTCCGGCCGCGCGGCCGGCGACTGGCTGCGGGACACCGGGGCAGCCGACGGACTGGCCACGGCGCTCTCCCTCGCCCACGCCCCTCGCGCGCAAGTGCTCGCCCTGGCAACGGCGTTGGTGATCGGCGGGGCGCTGCTCGGCGTCTGGACCACTGCCCTCGCCCGAGCCGCGCAAGCCGCGGTCACCGGGCCCCGCTCGGCGCCGGCGTGCGCGGCGGCCGTCGTCCTCTCCGGGCTTCTGACGGCGGTCCCGCTGGGCAGTTGGTTCCTCTTCGCCCGGCTCACGGCGGCCCGCGCCACCCCGGACATCCGCTGGAGCGTGATCGACTCGCCCTGGTGGGTGACGGGGTTCGCGGTGACCGTCTGCGGCGCGCTGACCCCCCTCGCCTGGTCGGCCGCCGTCGCAAGGGTCCGGGGACGAACTCCGGGAACGGAGACACCGCCCGACCACGGCCCCGCGGCGGGCACCGCCGCACGCCGGTTCCCTCCGGTGGCGGTGTTCGTGGTCGCCGGGGTCGTCGTCGCGGCGGGGGCCGGGTGGGCCATGGTCGGCGGCCGGTTCGCCGGGGTGTCGGCGGCCTCGGCCGGCCGGTCCTCCGGTCCCCCGGCGACGGTCACCGTCCGGCCGGGCTCGGCGGCCGCCGGAGGCGACGAGACCGTCCCCCTGGACGAGCTCCCCGTCCTCCCGCCCGCGGCGGAGCGCACGCCGCAACTGCGCGCGGACACCGCCCTGGTGTGCCGTGCGCTGACCCTCGGCGGAACCGTCGTCTGGTCCGACCCGGAGCGTCGGCGCGACACGGCCGACCTGCTGGGCGGCCTCGACGACACCGTTCTGCGCGCCGCCTCCGCCGTGCTCCGGCGCGACCCGACCGGTCCGGTGGACCGCGACGCGCTGGTCGCGTCCGTCCTCCGGTGCGATCTGTACTTCCGCTACCGCCGCTGACCCGCCCCGCCCCGCCCTCCGAGGAGGCATGTGTGAGCCGGACACCCGCCGTGATGACCAGGGCCGCCGGTCGGCGCCGGACGGTCGCCCCGCCGCTCGTGGCGGCGCTGCTGGCCGCCGCCCTTACGGCGTGCGGCGACGCGGGCGACCGGTCGGCGGACACCGTCGCGCCGACGCAGCCGTCACTGTCCACGTCGCCGAGTACCACCTCGACCGCGACGACGGCCCCGACCGCGTCACCGACCGTCTCCGGCTCCCCGTCCGTCTCGCCGACGGCCTCGGCCGGATCGTCGTCCCCCTCGACGCGCCCGAGCGGTACGACCGCGACGGGCGGGACCGGCGGCTCCTCAGGAGGCCGCGGATCCGGCGGCAGCGGAGGCGGGGGCGGCGGAGGCGGGAGCGGAGGCGGGAGCGGGGGCAACGCCACGCCCGGGACGAAAGCCCCCGGCACTCCCGCTGCGCCCAGGCCCCCGACCGCCGCCGCGCTGTCCTCCGCCCTGCTGACGACCGGTCAGCTGCCCTCCGGCTATCGGAAGACCGTGCTGCCGAACGATCCCCCCACCCGCTCCGACCGCCCCGACTGCCTCAATGCGCTCAACGCCCTGGAGTCCTACCGCAGCACCCGCCCCGGCGCGGTCGAGGCCAGGGCCACCTTCGCGCAGAGCCAGAGCGGGCCGTTCCTGCAGGAGGTCGTGCGGTGGCTGCCGGGCACCGGTGCGCGCCAGGACCTTCAGCAGGCGGCGGCCGTGCTGTCCGGCTGCGCCGAGTTCGCCATCGGCTGGAGCGACGGCATGACCGGCAAGGAGCGGGTGGTCGCGCACGGCTCGGCGGGCATCGGGGACGCCTCGTGGCACGCCACCGTCACCGCGACCACCGGGACGTTCACCGTGCAGGAGACGCTGGTCCTGGCGGTCGTGGGGAAGACCCTGGTCGTCCTCAGCGAGGCGGGCAGCCCCACGGCGCCCTCCCGCTCCCGCACCGTCGCCCTGGCCCGCGCCGCGACGGCCCGCGTCCCCTGACCGACCCCAATGGCGTTCCAACGGTACCGGCGACCAGCACTGGGCCCGGGTCCGGCGTCGGTCCGGCCTCAATACGGCCGGCCCTACGCGTTGGTGTCGTCGTGGGCGAGGTTGTTGCCGAGTGCGCGGGAGGCTTCGGCTTGTGCGAGGAGTTCGTTGGCTTTGGCCTGGACGCCCTGGATGGCGTCGGCACCGGCGACGAAGCGGTGGAGGGGCTTGTCCTGGTCGGTGATGGTGAGCAGGGCGCGGGCGAGTTTGGCGGGGTCGCCGCTCTGCCGGCCGTTCATGCTCTTCCAGGCGGCGACGGTGGCGGTGGTGCGTTCGGCGTAGTCGTCGATGGTCGGCTCGGGCCAGGTGGTGGAGGCGTCGACGAGGAGTTCGGTGCGGAAGAAGCCGGGCTCGACGACGGTGGTGTGGATGCCGTACGGCTCGACGTCGTAGCGCAGGGATTCCATCCAGCCCTCGACGGCGAATTTGGAGGCGGCGTAGGCGACGCAGAACTCCTGGCCGGTGATGCCGGCGGAGGAGGAGAGGGTGATGATGTGGCCGGCGCGCTGCTTGCGCAGGATGGGCAGGACGGCGCGGGTGACGTTCATGGGGCCGAAGAGGTTGGTCTCGATCTGCCGGCGCATCTGCGCGGCCGGGATCTCTTCGAAGTAGCCGGCGTAGAAATTGCCGGCGTTGTTGATGAGGACGTCGATGCGGCCGAAGCGGTCGAGGGCGGCCTGGGCGGCGGCTTCGGCGTCGGCGGGGTCGGTGATGTCGAGTTTGGTGACGAGGAGGTTGTCCTGGGGGCCGCCGAGGGTCTTTTCGACCTCGGCGGGGCGGCGGCCGGTGGCGACGACCTGGTGGCCCGCCTTGAGTGCTTCGCGGGCGATGTCGGTGCCCAGGCCGCGTCCGGCTCCGGTGACGAGGATGACCTTGCTCATGAGGGGGTTCCTTTCAGGCGCCGGTTCCGGCGCCCGGTGCAGTGCGCAGTGGGGTAGTGCGCAGTGGGGTAGTGATGAGGACGGAATCAGGCCTGGTCGGTGGGCATGATCCACAGCTCGCCGACGGAGGTGTGGCGGGGCCGGGTGACCATGTAGGCGACACCGTCGGCGATGTCGTCGGGGGCGAGTACCTCGGTCTGCTCGTAGAAGGTGCGGATCGCTTCGCGGAGCTCGGGCTTGTGGTCGTTGTGCGAGCCGAGTTCGGTGTCCACGCCGCCCGGCTCCAGGACGCCGACGCGTACGTGCCGCTGGGTGACCTCTTGGCGCAGGGACTCGGTGAAGCCGTTGACGCCGAACTTGGTGAGGTTGTAGACGCCGTAGCCGTTCCAGGCCACGCGGCCGGCGATCGAGCTGATGTTGACGATGTCGGCGACCCGGCGAGGGCTTTCCTCGGCGGCCTTGAGCAGGTGCGGGAGGGCGGCGCGGGTGGTGTACAGGAGGCCCTGGAGGTTGATGGCGATCATGCGCTCCCACTCCTCGACGTCCGCGTCGACGACGGGGCCCAGGAGCATCAGGCCGGCGTTGTTGACCAGGATGTCCAGGCGTCCCGAGCGCTCGACCGTCTGCTGCACGGCGGCCTCGGCCTGAGCGCGGTCGGTGATGTCCGCCTCGACGACCAGGGCCGTGCCTCCCGCCTTCTCGATCACGGAGGCGAGGTCGTCCAGACGGTCCTTGCGTCGGGCCACAAGCACCACGGAGGCACCGTGCTCGGCGAGTCGACGGGCGGTTGCAGCGCCGATACCGCTGCTCGCTCCAGTGACGAGCGCGACACTGCCGGTCAGGTTTGTTGTCATGGGGAGGTTCTCTTTCCAGACGTACGAAGCGGGGGAAGCGGTCCGGGAGGTGTCACATCAGCCGCTCGGGGCCGATGAGACGCCGTAAACCGCCAGGTCGGGCCGGCGAAAGGTGCCCGGGCCTGCTCTGTCAGCGATGTGGTCCTCGCACGTGCGTCGGCCACATGCGTGAACGGGCCACCCTGGACGAAATGAGGTCGCGCTAGGCGGCCGGGAAGGCACTGGAGATGGGCGCCAGATGCGTTACCGTTTCCTGGCCATTCAGACCGCCATCGGCGATGCACCCCCTACAGAACCCGTTGGCGCGGGCGAGCGGGAGACCCTGATGAGAGGGGTACTGACAGGGACCCCCGGCCATGCGGAATCGCTCGTAGAGTGAAAGACATGGCGGGCACAAACGACGCGCACGACTCACACCGCGATATCCGTAGCGATATCCGCTCGGAGATTCGGGAATTCCTGAGCACGCGACGCGCCAGGATCACTCCTGAGCAAGCCGGACTGCCTGTGTATGGAGGAGACCGTCGGCAGGTATCGGGCCTGCGCCGCGAGGAGGTCGCCCTCTTGGCGGGCATCTCGAGCGAGTACTACATCCGGCTGGAGCGTGGCAACGCCACCGGCGTCTCCGAGGGCGTCCTCGACGGCATCGTGCGAGCCCTGCAGCTCGATGAAGCCGAGCGAGCCCATCTGCTGGATCTCCTTCGCACCGCCGGCACGACCCGTCCGCCACGCCGTCGACCGGCCCAGCAGCGCGTACGGCCCGCGGTGCAGCGCGTCATCGACTCGATGAGCGGCACGCCCGCGTTCGTCCTGAACGGACGTCTGGACGTCCTCGCCGCCAACCACCTCGGGCGCGCCCTGTTCTCGCCGCTCTACGCCGACCCATCGAGGCCGCCCAGCAACGCCCGGTTCGTCTTCCTCGACCCCCACGCGACCGAGTTCTTCCGCGACTGGGACCAGGTCGCCAACGACACGGTCGCCATGCTGCGCGCCGAGGCCGGCCGCGATGTCCACGACCGGCGGCTGACAGACCTGATCGGGGAGCTGTCCACCCGCAGTGAGGACTTCCGCCGTCGCTGGGCCGCACACAACGTCCGGATCCACACCACGGGCCTGAAACGGCTCCACCACCCGGTCGTCGGGGATCTCGAGCTGCCCTTCGAAACCTTCCCGCTGGGCGCCGATCCCGGCCAGTTCCTCCTCGCCTACACCGCCGAGCCCGCAACGCACTCGCAGGACGCGCTGAACCTGCTGGCCAGCTGGGCGGCGACCACTGACTCAGCCGAGCAGCTCGCCGCGACCGGTGACTCAGGGCCGGCCGAGCCGGCCGAGACGCCCGACTGACCGGCGTCTGCGCCCTCAAGCGCGGGCGTGATGGTCAGGCCGGGGGACGCCGTCGCGAACATGACGCTGAGGCCCGCGAGACGGACGAGGTCCAGCACGAGCCAGACCGCGAGGCGAGCGTCGGCCGGCAGGACGGCAGACGCAGCCTCACCTGGACCGACGACCGTGATCTGCTGACCGCCGCAACCGCTTTGCCTCGCTGAAACCGGCCTCACCTTGACGACATCACCCCAGCAAGGTCAGTAGACCCACGCCTAGAGCAGCGGGTCTAGCATGAAATGCAAGGCTTCATCTCCAGGCCCGGGCCGCAGCGGCAGGGAGGCCGGTATGGCGTTCGACGCGACTGGTTTCGAGCAGGCGGACGGCTGCCGTTACATACCGATCTCCGAGCACGGCCTGATCGGCGATCTTCGTACGACGGCCCTGGTCGGCACGAACGGCACCATCGACTGGTACTGCTGCCCTCGCTTCGATGCGCCCAGCGTCTTCGGGTCCATCCTCGACGCCGACCGGGGCGGGTCGTTCGAGTTGGCCGCCGAGGTCCCGACCCGCACCAGGCAGTTCTACTTCCCCGACACGAACGTGCTGATCACGCGGTTCTTCGCCGCGGACGGGGTGGCGGAGATCCAGGACTTCATGCCCGTGGTCGACGAGTCGCGCGAGGCGGCCCGGCACCGGCTGATCCGGCGGGTGGTCTGCGTACGCGGAACCCTCCCGTTCAGGGTGCGGATAGCCCCTCGCTTCGGCTACGGCGCCGAAGCGCACACCACGCACCTCGAAGGCCGCACGGCAGTGTTCCGCTCCCCGTCACTGACGCTCGCGTTGACCGCCACCGCACCCCTGGAAAGCGACGGCCTGGACGTGTGGTCGCACTTCAAGCTCCGTGAGGGCGAGTCCAATGTGTTCGCCCTCGACCAGATCGGCGACGACGTCCCGCTCCGGTCGTGCCCGCGCGCCGAGGCGCAGGAGCAGGCCGAGGCGACCGTCCGGTTCTGGCGCCACTGGCTGGCCGGTTCGCGCTACCACGGGCGGTGGCGGGAGATGGTGAACCGCTCCGCGCTGGTGCTGAAGCTGCTCACCTACGCGCCGACCGGTGCGATCGTCGCCGCACCGACCACCAGCCTGCCCGAGCAGATCGGCGGCGGGCGCAACTGGGACTACCGCTATGTCTGGGTCCGCGACGCCGCCTTCTGCGTCTACGCGATGCTGCGCCTGGGGTTCACCTCGGAGGCCGAGGCGTTCATGGGGTTCATCTCCGACCGGGGCATCCTGCGGGGCACGGGGGAGAGCGGTCCGTTGCAGATCATGTACGGCATCGACGGGCGCACCGAGCTGCCCGAACACGAGCTTCCGCACCTGGAGGGATACCTCGGCTCCGCGCCGGTCCGGGTGGGCAACGCCGCCACCGGCCAGCTCCAGCTGGACATCTACGGTGCGCTGATCGACTCGATCTACCTCTACGACAAGTGGGGGCAGCCGATCAGCAGTGACCGCTGGGACGAGGTCGGCGCCGTGGTGGACTGGCTGTGCGAGCACTGGGACCAGCCCGACGAAGGGGTGTGGGAGACCAGGGCGGGCAGGCGGAACTTCGTGTACTCGCGGCTGATGTGCTGGGTGGCGCTGGAGCGCGCGATGCGCATGGCGAACCGCCGCGGTCTGCCGGCGGACCTGCCCCGCTGGCGGGAGTCCCGGGACGCGATCTACCGGCAGATCATGCGGCGCGGCTGGTCGGCCGAGCGAGGAGCATTCGTCCAGGCACTGGACGACCACATGCTGGACGCCTCGCTGCTGATGATGCCGATGGCCAAATTCGTCTCGCCCACCGACCCCAAGTGGCTCTCCACCCTGGACGCGCTCACCACGGACCTGGTCTCCGACTCGCTGGTGTACCGCTACGACTCGACCGCCAGCCCGGACGGCCTGCACGGCCCCGAGGGCACCTTCTCGATCTGCTCCTTCTGGTACGTGGAGGCGCTGGCCCGCGCAGGCCGGCTGGAGGAGGCTAGGCTCGCCTTCGAGAAGATGCTCACCTACGCCAACCACCTCGGTCTGTTCGCAGAGGAGATCGGCCCGACCGGAGAACAGCTGGGCAACTTCCCCCAGGCCTTCACCCACCTCTCGCTGATCAGCGCCGCCTTCAACCTCGACCGCGCGCTGGGCTGACACAGCATCACCGCCGGGCCGACGGTGATGCTGACGTGTGTCAGGCAGGAGGACGCGGGTTCGGCGGTGTCGTACGGGGCGGGGGTGACGTCGCAGGGGTGTCAGCGGTCACGCCAACTCCGCCTCTGCCTGCCGTTCACATGGACAGCGGGTCGACCGGCGGCCATGGGTAGCCCAGTTGCTCGGCATCATGCGAACCTCCCCAGACCTCGGCGGTGGCACGGGGATCGCCTGCGGTCAGCCGCGCTTCAAGGCGCTCGGCTTGGACCGATGGGGCGTCCGCGGAGATCGGGAAGGTCATCCCGAACTGGAGCCAGGGCAGATCTGCATCGGCCCGGTCACGGGGATGCCACAGGACGACGTGGATTCGATCGGGTTCCATGCGGAAGGCCCAGACGCCTTCCAACTCGCAGTCCCACCTGACGAGCCAGTCCCCGCGTCCCCTCAGCCCCGCCTCAAGCAGCCGCGCAACCGCTCCTGCCGGCCACTCCCAGCTGCGGTCCTCTCCGGCTCGCAGGACCTCGGCCTCGTACTGATCTGCGGTGAAACGAAGCTCCGGCGGGTGGAAGTCCTGATTGGCCGGGTCGCGCCAGCCCGCCCAGACAACATGATCCCCGTCACGCGTGACCGTCATGTACAGCGCGCCACAGCACTCCTCCACGCCGCACCCGGACGAAGCGAGACGAACCTCGTGGGGCGTCGCCGTGGCGTGCAACGGCCCGTCCTGGCCCAGCAGATGCCTGGGGCCCACTCCCAGATACCAGGAGCCTCCCAGGCCACCGGGGACCACCTCGGCCAGAAGATCCCGGCCATTGACGATCGGGCGGACCTGCACGCTGCCCTCGTCGGGTGGAGGGCACACGATGCTCAGACTGAGAAGGTCAGGTCTCATGGTCACCGGCCAATGATCGCGGAGCTGGCTCGCAACTGTCATGTGAATTCGCGTGGCCTCATGTGTCGGGCATGTCGTGCGCGCGCACCATCCGGCACACGATCCCGGAGAAGGCCGACGGCCGAGCCGTCCGCCTGCGTAGAGGATCAGGAGGCGGACGGCCGCCGGGCTTCGACGAGGAGCGGTACAGGAAGCGCGACACGATCGAGCGGGCCGTCAACAGACTGAAGAACTCCCTTGCCGTCGCGACCCGTTGTGACCTGACCTCGTGCAACGACCTCAGCTCACCGAGGCACCCGGTGCCAACTCCAGGCCCGCTGCCGCGAGGAAGTCCTCAAGGCTGATGACACCGCCGTCGTATCCATCCGACGATGGTCACGCAGCGGCTGATCTCCGGCAATCGACTTCAGACCGCCACCACAGTGCCTCAAGTAGCCCCGCACGGCGGGGCCTTGAGCACGTCGCTGATGGCGTGCTCGAGGCCCCGAGCGGAGGAGTCGTTCAGCGGGTGGGGTAGAAGGCGTTGATCTCGGCCAGGACGCGGTCGGGTGCTTCGTGGACGAGGAAGTGCCCGGCGCCGGGGACGTCGCCGGCGGTGGCGTCGGGGGCGCCGTCCTGCAGGGCCGGCAGCATGAACGGGGCGAAGCCGGCCTGGGTGAGCAGGCGGACCGGGATGGTCAGCGGGGTCTCCTGCAGGGCGGCGTTCTCGGTCTCGTCCCGGTCCCAGACCCGGTAGAGCTCGAAGCCGGCGTGCAGGACCTGGTCGCGGGAGTACACGCGGACGTACTCGGCGAACTCTGCGTCGGAGACGGGCTCGCCGGCGCCGGACTTCATCGACTGGAGGAAGCGGGAGAGGAAGGTCTCGACCCGGCCGGTGACCAGTTCCTCCGCGAGCGGATTCTGCTGGTTGAAGGAGAAGTGGAACGAGATGGGGAGAAGGTCGGCGCCCTTCGCGTTCTTGCCCGGCAGTATGTAGTCCATGAGGAACAGCCCCGCCACCTGTTCGCGGTGGTTGGCGGCCAGCGGGTAGGCAACGCCGACGCCGAAGTCGTGGGCGACGACCTGCACGTTCTCTCGGTGTCCGAGGTGGTCCAGCAGCCGGTGGACGTAGTCGGCCAGGACCGTCCGGGCCATGGAGGGCGGGTTTCCGGTCGAGTCGCCCATGCCCGGCAGGTCGATGGCGATGACGGTGCGGCCGGGCAGCAGCGAGTGCATGATCTCGCGGTACACGTACCAGCTGTGCGGCCAGCCGTGCAGCAGCACCATGACCTGCGGTCCGTCGCCGCCGATGACGTAGTGCATCTGCACGTCGTCGATGGTGGTGAAGCAGTGGCGGAAGTCCTTGTTGAACTCGGCGTCGTCCTTGGTCGCCGTGTCGTAGCCGGGGCTGAGCGGCTCCTCCGACTCGACGGCTGCGGTGGTCGTGGGAGCTCCGGTGGAGGCATTCATGGTCGTAGAACGTCCTTCGTAGAGGGTGTGGATCGGGTGATGTGGTGCGACAGGACCGACGGCGCGTGCGCCATGGCGAGTCCTGGGACATGGGGCCCCGATGTCGGGGGCGGAAGCCGCCGCTTCTCGCGGCGAGGAAGCCCTTTGGGGCCGGTGGTGCCGGACAGGGCGACGTGGTGGACCTCGCCCTGCGGGCGGGCGGTTCGCCGTCCCCGGTCAGCGGGGGCGTCGATGAGCCGATCCCACGGAGGTCAGGGCCGTTGCAGGCCTGGTGGGGCGCGGGTGACGGCGTGGAATCGCGGGGCAGGAACGCCGGCGGCGATGTTGATGGAAAGGCTTGCATCCGCGCTGGTCGCGGCGAGGGTCAGACGGTGGGAGGGACGACGGGCGACGAGGTCATCGTGGCCAGGGGTGCGCGCTGCGCGGATCTGTTCTGGCGCGCCGACTGCTCAGTGGCCCAGGGCCCGGTTGACCTCGGCCATGTCGAAGTAGTCACGCCGGCCGGGGTCGGGGTCGGGGACGTTCCAGCACGCGACCATCGCACGGACGACGTCGTCAGGACTGGGCATGTGTTCGGCTCACTTTCCTGGTGCCGCTCAACGGACTCGACAGGGTGTGCGGAAGGCAGGGACGGCCTTGGTCATCCCCGGGGGGGAGACCGCATCCGTTCTGGGCTCAACCATACAGAATTTTGGACTGCGTGCAAATCTGCACGGCGTTTACTTCTGTATGCTCCTCCTGGGAGGATGAGTCATGAGTCTGCGTGAACGTAAGAAGGTGGCAGCCTGGCGCGCCATCCGGACCGCTGCGCTTCAGCTCTTCGAGGAGCGCGGGTTCGAGGCCGTCAGCGTCGAGGAGATCGCGGCCGCCGCGAACGTCTCCCGCAGCACCTTCTTCAACTATTTCGCCAGCAAGGAAGCCGTCGTCTTCGACCAGGACCCCGAACAACGGGACCACTGGCGAGCGATCATGGCGGACCGCCCCGCCGACGAGCCGCTGTGGGACTCATTGACGGCCATCCTGGTCGGCTTCAACGAGCTCCTCGGTGACCGCATCCCCCTGCAACGACGACTCACGGACCGCTCCCCTGCCCTCGCCCAGTCGAGCTGGGACGTCGTCGGCGAACAGTTCCTCACCGACGTGCGCGAGTGGACGGCGTCACACGCCCCCGAAGGCGACCCCATGACCGCGGCCCTGCAGCTCAACCTGGCCTTCGCGGCGCAGACCACCGCCTACCAGACCTGGGGCGCGGACGAGTCCTTCGACGACTACCTGCGACGGTTGAAGTACTGCCTGCACCAGGCAGGAACCGGCGCAACGAGCCCCCCGGCCTTTACTCTCCCTTCCTGACAAGGCAAGGCAAAACAGCACCGGTTGAGCTCTCGCTGATCACAGGAGCCCGGATAGCGTCACATTGGTGACTCCAGCGCCGTGTTCCGCCTGGGCATCCTCGGGGCAATGGCGAACGATTTCTTCGCGGCTCGCGCCGAGGGCCAGAGCGGGGCGACCGTGATCCTGCCGTCCTTGCCGCAGCCCGCGCGACCTCGGCAGCGGCCGGGTCACGCCTTCGCTGCGGTGTCCCTCGTCGGAGCTGTTCCTGCCCGGTACTCGCTCGGGCTGATCCCGCGAGCCTGTTTGAACGCGGTGCTCAGCGCGAAGGCACTGGAAAAGCCGACCCTGGCTGCCACGGCGCCGATCGTGGCATCCGGTTCGTGCAGCATGGCAGAGGCCAGGGTGATGCGCTTCTCGCGCAGGTAGGTCATCGGGGGCTGCCCGACCAGGGCGGTGAAGCGCCTGGCCAGCGCCGCGCGGGACACACCGGCCTTGGCCGCCAGGACGTCGACGGTCCACTGGCGGGCCATGTCGGCGTCCAGCATCCGAAGAGCGCGTCCGACCACCGGGTCGCTGAGTGCGCGGTACCAGCCGGGCACGTCAGCACCGGGGCGGGTGAACCAGGAACGCAACGCGGCGATGAGCATCAGGTCCAGCAGACGGTCGAGCAGGACCTGCCGGCCTGGGGCCGGGCGGGCGATGTCCTCGAACGCCGCTGGGTTGATGGGGCAGGTTCCCTGCTCCGCCGGAATGAAAGCGAGCGGCGGCAGGGCCGCGAGCAGTCGTCCGGGGGCACCGGCCCCCACGGTGTACAGGCCGTTCAGCACCACTGTGTCGTCCGGCGCGGATGCGTCCCAGGTGCCCGGATCCCGTGCGCTGCCCTGCTCTCGTCCGTCCAGGGGGGTACAGCGTCCATCAGAGCGGATGATCGCCTCCGGTTCGGCGGCCAGGTGGCTTGCGATCACGTACGGGGTGGCACCGCTGAACACGGCCACATCCTCTGGACCGAGCCGCACCGGCCGGCCGCCATCAGGAATCACCCAAGCAGGACCGTGCAAGGGGACCGCGAGCGCGAGTGGAGCCGCCTCCTCGAAGCGCACCGCCCAACTGCCGGACAGCGGGGACCAGTTGAAGACCGCCCCTGTGGTACGCACCCCGTTGAGCAGTTCGGTCAGCGGATCCGTGTCGGCCTGTGTCAGGGCGTCCATGACGGCCAGCGTAGACGAACGCGTATGGAGGTGAGCCTGCTCGCCATGGTCGCGGACGTGCACCGGCTGGTTCGCTGGAAGCCATGAACAACGAGACGATTCTGGTGACAGGCGCCACCGGCAAGACCGGTCGCCGTGTGGTGCGGCGGCTTCGGGACAAAGCGGTGACGGTAAGGGCGGCGGCCCGCTCCGGCGAGGTCCGCTTCGACTGGAACGACCGCAGCACCTGGCTGCCTGCCGTCAAAGGCGCGACCGCTGTGTACGTGGTCGCGCCTCATCTCGGAGACCCGCAGGCCGCCGAGGACGTCGCTGCTCTCGCCCATGAGGCTGCGGCGGCCGGAGTACGTCGTGCGGTGCTTGCTTCCTTCCCCGACACCGGAAGTCTCGAGAGTGCACGGGCGGCGGAACGGGCGCTGGGCGAGGCCGGTCTGGACGCGACGGTGCTCCAGCTGCGCTGGTTCTTCCAGAATTTCAGCGAGGACTTCCTGCGCGCCCCGATCCTGTCCGGCGACGTACGGCTGCCCGCCGGCGACGGCAAGGAGGCGTTCGTCGACGCCGATGACATCGCCGCCGTCGCCGTCGCCGCGCTGACCGAAGGCGGGCACGTCGGCCGGACGTACGAGCTGAGCGGCCCGAGGCTGATGTCGTTCGCCGACGCCGTCACGGCCATCGCGCACGCCACCGGCCGCGACATCCGCTACACCGCGCTGGCCGCCGAGGAGTACGCCACCGAGCAGCGTGCCCACGGCGTGCCCGAGGAATGGATACGGCTGACCATCGACCTCTATGCCGATGTTCGGTCCGGCGTCCTGAACTCGGTGACCGACGACGTGGAGCAAGTACTGGGCCGCCCGCCCCGGGACTTCACCGACTACGCCCGCACCGCCGCTGCAGAGGGCGCGTGGAACACCTGACCGGCTCCTGCCCCGAGTGCTGTCTGCGGGGCCTGATACTCGACGGGCTGTGCAAGTCGATCCAGCCGATGGCCGAGCGGCTGCCGGACGGCAACATGCAGGCCCCGCAGCAGTTCGTGAACCAGTCACCGTGGGATCCGCTGCCGGTCCGGCAGCGGATCCGGAAACGGGCGAACGCCCGTTCGCGGTCGGCGTCCATGCCGCCGGCGACGCCGCTTCCTGCCCACTTGCGTGGCAGTTGTATCTGCCTGCGGAATGGACGGACGAGCGGGACCCCTGCCGCCGGGTGGGAGCGGCGGACGGCATCGGCCACCGGGAGAGACGGCGGCTTGCGCTCGGCCTGCCCGACACGCTCACCGCTGGCGGCTGAACGCGCCGGTCATGGTCGCCGACGCCGGTCACGGCGCCAGCACCGCCTTCCGCCTCGCCCTGGAGGAACGGGGGCTGTCCTACGTCCTGGCACTGACCGGTAGCGAAGTCGCCCACGCCCTGGCAGCCGAACCGCGAACAGCAGGAGTGGGTACGCCGCCTCGTAGGCGACCTGCTGTCCGGCATCGCCGAGCGGCGGCCTCCCGGCGCCGGGCAGGTGGCCGCGGTAAGGGAACACAGCGCGGCACAAGCGCGGGTGGGCACGCCGCTGCCGCTGTTGTTCGACATCTGTGCCATCGCGCACCAGGAGACCTGGGAGTCCCTGCTGCGCGAGGTGGCGGCGCACGACCCGGAAATGGCCGGACCGCTCGCCCACGAGGCGGGGCTGCTGTGGGTGTGGCTGCGGATCATCGGCGGTGCGATCGCCGACGCGCACGGCGAGGAGAACAGCCGGGAGCGGGCGGCACGGATCGCCCTGCGCCACCGTTTCCTGGACGCACTCGCCTCGCAGGAGCCCGACACCGAAGCCACGGCGGCCCTCGGCTTCCGGCCCGACGGAGACTTCCAGGTCCACTGCATGTCCGCCGATCACTGGCCCGACGAACTGGTCGAGAGCCTTCAGCGCAGACTCACCACGGCCATGGGGGTGGGCCACTGTGTCACCCGGGGTGCATCGGTCCTCGTCCTCACACAGCGCTCAGCCGCCGAGCCGGTGTTGGAGATCATCCGGGCCGTGGAGAAGCACACGCGGGGCCCGGTGGGAGTCGGGCTCGTCCGCCAGGGCCTGGCCGGGGCGAGCGACAGCATCCGCGACGCGGCGGCGGCGGCGCTGAGTGCGGCAGGAGCCCGGGGAGGCACCGTTCGGTTCGCCGAGGACTGGCTCACCATCGCCCTGGCTCCCCAGGCCGAGCGGCTCGCGCCGCTGTTTGCGCGCGCCGTCGAGGCAGCCCGCAGGACGCCACATCTTGCCGATGCCGTACGCGCCTACGCCGACCACGGCCTCCCGATCGCCGCCGCCGGCCGCGCCCTGGGCCTCCATCCCAACTCGGTCGCGTACCGCCTCGATCGTTGGCACGACGCTTCGGGGTGGAACCCGCGCGAGGGGGACGGGCTGGTCTCCACTCTGGTAGCCCTGCGACTGCTCGACGCCTCTGCCATGGCGGGCTGAGCAGTTGCGGAGCGATATGAAACGCCCCGAGCTCTTGGCCATCCAGCATGCGAGAGTGGACCTCACTCGGACTGGCCGGTACGGGCTCGCTCAACTTGTGGATGGCTCAGTCCTGTTCCGGCTCCACGCAGAGCCGCCATACCCGTGTCTCTTGGTTCCGGTCGGTCCACAGGCCGCGACCTGCCGCGCCTGCCTGACCCACACCCTCCTCGGCCTCGGCGCCGGCTCACTCGATGTGCCTTGGTCGCCGACTCTTCCGTCACTCGTCATCGAGGTAGTCCCGCAGCACCTGCGAGCGCGAGGGGTGGCGCAGCTTGCTCATCGTCTTGCCCTCGATCTGGCGTATGCGTTCGCGGGTCACGCCGTAGATCTGACCGATCTCCTCCAAAGTGCGGGGGCGGCCGCCGAGGAGGCCGTAGCGCAGGGAGATGACGCCGGCCTCACGTGGGGTCATCTCCGCCAGGATGGTCTGGATGGTTCGCTGGAGGAGGCCGAAGGTGACCACGTCCCAGGGGGTGGGGGAATCGCTGTCCATGATGAGATCGCCGAACTCGGTTTCACCGGCGTCGGAAAGGGGGGTGTCGAGTGAGACGGGTTCCTTGGTGTAGGTGTTGAGTTCGGCCAGGCGTTCCACGGTGATCTCCGCCTTCTCCGCCAGGGCCTCCGGGGTGGGCTCGGCGCCGGTCTCCTGGAGCAGCTCGCGGCGGAACCGTGCCACGCGGTTGATGATCTCCACGGTGTGGACGGGGATGCGGATGGTGCGGCTCTGGTCGGCCAAGGCCCGGGTGATCCCCTGTTTGATCCACCAGGTCGCGTACGTGGAGAACTTGAAGCCCTTGGTGTAGTCGAACTTCTCCACTGCCCTCATCAGCCCGGTGTTCCCTTCCTGGATGAGGTCCAGGAACAGCAGTCCGCGGCCGGTGAAACGCTTGGCGACGGAGACCACCAGGCGGAGGTTGGCCTCGGTGAGGTGGTTCTTCGCGTGGTGTCCGTCTTCGGCGAGCAGGGTCAGTTCCCGGCGGAGGCACGGATCCGGCACGGATCCTTCGGCGAGGAGGTGCTCGGCGTACAGGCCGGCTTCGATGCGCTTGCCCAGTTCCACCTCCTGTTCGGCGGTCAGCAGCCGGACCCTGGAGATGAGCCGCAGGTAGTCCTTCACCTGATCGACCGTGCCTCCTCCGGAGGAGAGCCGGGGGGCAGGCGCATCGGTCTCGTCGGCCTCCGTGAGAAGGAATTCCGCCGGGTCCTCGACCCGGGCTTCTGTCTCCGTGATGCTCACGTCGTCTCCAGCAGAGAACTCAGGAATCTTCCGGTGTGCGACCGGGAGTCGGCCGCGACCTGTTCCGGGGTGCCTTCGGCTACCACCTCACCGCCCCGGTGACCGCCCTCCGGGCCCATGTCGATCAGCCAGTCGGCCGCCTTGATCACGTCGAGGTTGTGCTCGATGACGACGACCGTGTTGCCGCCGTCGACCAGCCGTTGCAGCGCCGTGAGCAGCCTGTCGACGTCGGCGATGTGGAGGCCGGTGGTGGGTTCGTCCAGCACGTAGAGGGTGCGACCGCGAGTACGCCGCTGGAGTTCGGTGGCGAGTTTGACGCGTTGCGCCTCTCCGCCGGACAGGGTGGTGGCCGCCTGGCCGAGTTTCACATAGCCGAGCCCGACCTCGTCCAGGGTCCGCAGGTGTCGGGAGATGATCTGATGACCGTCGAAAAAGTCCAGGCTCTCCGCCACGGTCATGGCGAGGACGTCCGCGATGGACCTGCCCTTGTAGTGCACGTCGAGGGTCTCGCGGTTGTACTGGGCGCCCTTGCACACCTCGCACGGGACATACACGTCCGGCAGAAAGTTCATCTCGACCTTGATGGTGCCGTCGCCGAAGCAGGGCTCGCAGCGGCCACCCTTGACGTTGAACGAGAACCGGCCGGGCTGGTAGCCGCGCACCTTCGCCTCCGGAGTCTGCGCGAACAACTTGCGCAAGTGGTCGAAGACGCCCGTGTACGTCGCCGGGTTGGAGCGGGGGCTGCGACCGATCGGCGACTGGTCGACCTGGACGACCTTGTCGACATGTTCGACGCCGGCAATGGTGCGGTGCCGGCCCGGCACATTGTGCGCGCGGTGGATCCGCTGGGCCAGAGCGGTGTGCAGGATGTCGTTGACCAGCGTCGACTTGCCGGAGCCGGAAACACCGGTGACCGCGGTGAACACCCCGAGCGGGAACGACACCGTCACGTCCCGCAGGTTGTGCTCGGACGCCTCGTGCACCGTGAGCGCACGGCCGTCCGTCGGCTTTCTTCGCCGTGCGGGCAGCGGGATCGTACGGCGGCCGGACAGGTACGCGCCGGTGACGGACTCGGGATGCTCCACCAGTTCCTGCACGGTGCCCGAGCACACGATCCGGCCGCCGTGAGTACCGGCGCCGGGGCCGATGTCCACCACCCAGTCGGCGACCCTCAGCATCTCCTCGTCGTGCTCCACGACGATCACCGTGTTACCGCGGTCACGTAGTCGCTTCAGCGTCTCGATGAGTCGCTGGTTGTCACGCTGGTGCAGTCCGACGGACGGCTCGTCCAGGACGTAGAGCACGCCGGTCAGCCCGGTTCCGATCTGGGTCGCCAGCCGGATCCGCTGCGCCTCGCCACCGGAGAGGGAGGCGGCGGGCCGGTCGAGCGAGAGGTAGTCCAGGCCGACGTCGAGCAGGAACCGCAGCCGCTCACCGATCTCCGACAGCACGGCTTCGGCGATCCGCCGCTCGCTGTCCGTCAGCTCCAACGCCTGTACGAACGTGGCGAGTTCGCCGAGCGGCAGCGCGGCCGCCTGCGCGATGCTGCGCTCGCCGACCGTGATCGCCAGGACGGCCGGGGCGAGCCGGGCCCCTTCGCAGGCCGCGCACGGCACCTCGCGCATGTACCCCGCGAACCGGTTGGCGGTTCCGGACTCGATGCCCTCGGCGTAGCGGCGCCTGATGTGCGGGACCACGCCCTCATAGCGTGCCAGGTGCGAGCGCTCTCGGCCGAACCGGTTCTGGTACGCGAGGTGCAGCCGCCGCTCCGCCCCGTGCAGCACCATCTCCCTTATGTCGAAGGGAAGTTGCCCCCAGGGTGTGGCGGTGCTGAAGCCGGCGTCGGCGGCCAGGGCTTCGAGCAGGCGGGTGAAGTAGTCGGCGCCGCTGGTGTTGGTCCACGGCGCGATGGCGCCTTCCGCCAGCGACTTGGTGTCATCCGGCACGATGAGAGCGGGGTCGACCTCCATGCGCGAGCCGAGGCCGGTACAGGCGGGACAGGCGCCCCAGGGGGCGTTGAAGGAAAACAGCCTCGGCTCCAGCGACTCCAGGCCGATGTCGTGGGCGCGGGGGCAGGCCATCGCCTCGGAGAACACCAGCTCGCGTCCGTCCGAGCCGGGTTCCTGATCCACGAACTCGACCCGGAGCACACCGCCTGCGAGTCCCAGCGCGGTCTCCACGGATTCCGTCAGCCGCTGCCGGACACCCGGCTTGACGGCCAGCCGGTCCACGACGACGTCGATGAAGTGCTTCTTGCGCTTGTCCAGTGCGGGCGGCGTGGCCGGCGAAAGGACCGTCCCGTCCACCCGGACCCGGCTGAACCCGTCGGCGTTCAACTGCTGGAAGATCTCGGTGTGTTCGCCCTTACGGTCACGGACGACCGGGGCCAGCACCTGGAAGCGGGTTCCCTCCTCCTCGGCCAGCAGCAGGTCGACGATGCGCTGCGGGGTCTGCCGGCTGACCGGCTCCCCGCACTCGGGGCAGTGGGGGCGCCCGATCCGGGCGTACAGCAGGCGCAGGTGGTCGTAGACCTCGGTGATGGTGCCGACCGTGGAGCGCGGGTTGCGGCTCGTTGTCTTCTGGTCGATGGCGATCGCCGGGGACAGCCCCTCGACGGCATCGACATCGGGCTTGTCCAACTGCCCGAGAAACTGCCGCGCATATACCGAAAGGGATTCGACGTAACGCCGCTGCCCCTCGGCGAATATGGTGTCGAATGCCAGACTTGACTTTCCGGATCCGGATACACCCGTGAATACGATCAACGCATCCCGGGGCAAGTCAACGGACACGTCACGGAGATTGTGCTGACGGGCGCCCTTGACGACGAGCCGATTTCTCACTTTACGAACCTCACGGCTTGAGAGCTGGCCGAGACCAACCGTAACACCGCAACAGCGCCGGAAAAGTCCGCTGTTCACTACCTTCCCCGTGTGGGGAATATCGCCCTTGACACGAAAGTCGGCCCTGTGAGCACAAGGAAGGTCAGCCCATCAAAAAAAGGAGCGAGAAAAACGCAGGAGCTTCACTTGACTTCTCGTCGGGCGTATGAGCAATTGCCCCTTCGGGAGGATTCGGTCCCTTTGACCAGCCGGTTCCTGCTCCCTACATACGCCGCGATATCCGGTGACGCGGCACGCGTCACCGACCCGTTCGACTGCACCCGGACACCCTTCGGCTGCTCCGAGGGCGACGAGGGCGACGCAGACCGTCCTCGACGTCGCGTTCACGGGTGGTGCCGGGCCTCGCCTGCACATCGTGCGTACCCCCGGTGGGCACGGCGTCTCCAACGCCTTCTACCCCTACCTGCGTCGCGACGGTCCCGCTTCCGGCCGGGCTCCCGGACGACCAGCTCCTCGCCGGAGAGGTCGGCGCCGGGCAGCTCCAGACGTCGGTTGTCATGCGACTTTCCTTGCCTGAGCGCTTATGCGTGTTGCTGGTTCATGCGGCGCTCAGCGTCATGCGCATGCGGAAACACCCAGGGGCTGACAGAACAGGGCTCTGACCAGCCTGTTCTCAGAAGTCCTTCCGCCTGACAGAAGCCACCTTGCCGAGCCACCGCAACCCTCACGACCCTGATTCCAACCACGGCACGCGCGGCCACGAAGCCCCGCCGACAGGGACGGGAACCGCCATGCCGCACATGACCACTTTCGGCAGGAACCCGTGGTTTTGGCGGGCCTGGGTGGCGTCCACGTCTGTGCGAGACGACCCCACCGTGTCATTCACCACCCACCAGCCACTCCCCCAACAACAACTCACCCACTTCCACGGCCCTTTGGGCCTCTCCCACTTGCCCTCGGCTGCGGCCGATCTGGTCCTGCTTGGCGACCTCACCGGCCGCTATGCCACCGGCAGCCACAGCCGACTCGCCTCCAACGGGCGGGCCGTGATCCTTCGCGCGGACCGCCAGGGAGCGGCCGAGCACGGTCACCGGATCACCGCGGCTATCGCCTGCCACGTCGCCCGCGCCGGCGGCAACGTCGATCAGCTGACCCAGCTCCTGCTGCACCCGGAGCACGACGTACACGTTGTGCCGCAGGTAGTACGAGGGCAGGTGACGGGTCCTGTGCTCGGCGAGCACCTGCTCGGAGCGGCTGTCGAGCCGGGCCGTCTGGAACGGCAGCAGCTCTCCCATGTGCCCCAACATCAGTGACGCACCGGGGAAATCGTCGAACAGACCGCTGTAGATCAGCCGGAGCGCATGTGCGCCCACCGATGCAGTCCACCCCCAGGTGGGCCGACCAGCACGGGCTACCCCTCGAAGACACGCCAGTTGTCCGCCGGAACCGCCGGCGGATGCAGATACAGCGTCACCCCGAGGCGTTCCAACTCGACCCACACCGGCCAGAACTGGGGCTCGTCCAGGTAGTGACCGAGCACATGGTCGTTGTGCAGCACACCCTTGAATCCGAGCTCCTCGACCATCCGACGCAGCTCCACTACGGCGGCCTTCGGATCCTGCAGGGGAAGGGTCGCGAAGCCAGCGAACCGGGTGGGACGTTCGGCGATCGCCTTGGCCAGATGGTCGTTGACCCGCCGTGCGGCGGTCACGGCCTCCGCCGGATCCTCGATCACCTCCACGCCGGGCTTGGACAGCGAGAGGATCTGGACGTCAACGCCGCTCGCGGCCATGTCCGCCAGCCGCAGCTCGGTCAGATGTCCCTCGCTACTACTGCCTCACTCATGTCTGCACCACCAGTTCGTTCATGTCAAAGGGCAACCGAGTGCCGCAAGGACTCATTCCTGTACGCGCGAGATGATTTCCATCGGCGTGGCGCCGTACGAGGCCGACTCCGCGTCAACGGTGCTTGCCGCCCTCCGGCACGGGTCGTCGGGACCTGTACGTGCAGTGCGAACCCTCTGGGTCGTCGCCGGAGGAATGAGGCCCTGAAGGAACCCTCGAAGTGGAACACCGGAAAGACGCCCCATGGGAGGGGAAGACTTCGTACCCCCGCTACGCACATCCCGGTCAAAAACCTTCCCCTTTTCCCGGCGTGCGCGAGGCGAGAGCGTCGGATGCCTCAACAGCTGCACGGCGAGCAATGGGGTAACGAAATGAAGGCTGTAGGTTTCACGGAATTCGGCGGACCGGAGGTGCTTCAGGTCCTGGATCTGCCTGCACCCGAGGCCGGCCCGGGCGAGATACGTGTCCGAGTGCACGCCGCGACCGTCAACGCAGTCGACGCTCTGCAACGCAGCGGGTCCGCCGGTCGCCCCGACACCCCGCCGCCGTTCGTTCCCGGCATGGAGGCGGCAGGCGTGGTCGACCAAATAGGCCCGGGTACGGACACGGACCTGAAGGTCGGCGACCGCGTGACGGCGATCGTGCTCGCCAGTGGCTCGCGCGGCGCGTACGCCGAGCAGGTCGTGGTCCCGGCTGAGTCGGTCGTCCGCGCTCCTGAGGGCACGACGGACGTGCAGGCCGCATCCCTCCCCATGAACGGTCTCACGGCGCGCTTGGCACTGGACACGCTCGGCCTGGAGCCCGGCCGGACCGTGGCGATCAGTGGAGCGGCCGGAGCGGTGGGCGGCTATGCCGTCCAGCTCGCCAAGACGGAGGGCCTGCGTGTGGTGGCCGACGCCGCAGAGCAGGACGAGGCACTGGTCAAGGAACTGGGTGCCGATGTGGTGCTCCGTCGTGGTGCCGAGTACCCGGACCGGATCCGTGCGGAGATCCCTGACGGGGTCGACGGATTCGTCGACGGTGCCGGGCTCGGCGGTCTCGCCGCCCGGGCGGTCGCCGACGGCGGCCGGGTGGTCTCACTGCGCGGCTTCGACGGCCCCGGCGAGCGCGGTGTCGTCTTCGAGCCGATCGTGGTGTTCCGCTACGCCCGCGAGCGCGCCAAGCTCGACCGGCTCCGGCAGCAGGTGGAGGAGGGCCGCATCACTCTGAGGATCGCCCGGACACTTCCGGCGGAACAGGCCGCCGAGGCGCACCGGCTACTGGCTGCGGGCGGTGTCCGAGGCCGGCTGGTCCTCACGTTCTGAGCATCCCGTCCAGGACAGGCGGACGCATGGGCGTGGCCGCGCGAAACACGGCCCTGTCGGGAGTCCGAGGTCGTCGGTGTGCGAGGGGGCGACCGACCTCTTGGCTCCCCCTCGCTCACCGCCGGTCGTTCACGTCGAATCGGCCGGGGCCTGCCGTGTGTATGACCGCCGCTCAGCAGAGGCAGAGATGACCATCCGCGTGCTGCTCGCCGACGGCCAGGCCCTTGTCCGCGCCGGCATCCGCCTGCTCATCGCATCGGAGACGGACATCGAGGTCGTCGGAGAGGCTGCAACGGGTGACGAGGCGGTCGGACTGGCCCGGAGCACCCGGGCCGACGTCGTACTGATCGACATCCGCATGCCCGGTATGGACGGCCTCGCCGCTACCCGCGTCATCTCGGCGGACAAGGGCCTCTCAGGCGTACGTGTGCTGATGTTGACGGGCCTCGAAGCCGACGAACATGTCTTCCTCGCGCTCCGTGCCGGAGCCGGCGGGTTCCTCGAGAAGGGGGCGGAACTCCCCGACCTCCTCCACGCCATCCGGCTGGTCGCCGCCGGGGAAGCGCTGCTCTCCCCACGGGCGACCAGGGCCCTCATCGCCGGCTGCCTCGCCACACCGGACATGACGAGCACTCCCTCCGCGGAGCTGATGAGCCTGACCGGGCGCGAACGCCAAGTACTTGTCCTGGTGGCCGCCGGTCGCTCCAATGACGCCATAGCCGAAGAGCTGGACGTCTCGCCGTCGACCGCCAAAACCCACGTGAACCGCATCATGGCCAAGCTCGGCGTCAGCGGCCGCGCCCAACTCGTCGCCATCGCCTACCGGTCCGGCCACGTTCACCCCGATCCGATGTTCCGCCCCGGCACGACGAGTTCCTGAGCCATCCGTAGAACGCCCATGCAGGTGCGCGGTCGTAACTCCCCGCCCTGCAACGCCCTTCCGACGGAAGCCGAGCGGCGGCCTCGGACAGGATGTCCGCCGCCCGGTCAGGTGTCGCGCTTTGCGGTCGTCCTCCAGTCGAGTCGGCGCTTGGCTCGTTCCTGGGTGGAACAGCCGAAGATGACGACCTCTCGTCACCCAGTACAGGGCATCGGCCCGGACGAACTCAACAGCCTGCACTGGCGGTTCGAGGCGACGTACCAGGACTGCGCCCTGCGGGGCCCCGCCGCTGCTCGCCGCGTGGCCCCGCAGCGCCACCGCCATTCAGGCGTCGTGCTTGGCGAGGAACTCGGTGATGAGTTGCAGCCACTGGTCAGCCCGTTCCAGCATCGGCAGATGGCCGGTGGCGATCTCCGCGAGCTGGGCGCCGGGGATGGCGTCGGCGAGTTGGCGGTGCAGGGCGGTGGAAGTGAGCCGGTCATCGGTGGTCGAGATGACCAGGGTGGGAACGGCGATGGTGGCGAGGTCGCCCCGGACGTCGACCCGGCCGACAAGGTCGCTCTGCTCGGAGCTGCCGTCGGCCGCGGCGGCAGCCGTGTAGCCGAGCGTCTGCCGCAGTTGCTCAGTTGGCATCGACTCGATCCCATGGGTCCCGAGGGCCACCATGAGCAAGAACTCCGCGAGCAGCTCCCGGTCGCCGGATGCAGCGATCTTGTTCCAGATCGAGGACGCGAGTGCGAGCCGGTTGTCCCGGTGCGCGAAGGCGGCGGTCAGCACGAGCGCGGTGACGCGCTCGGGATAACGGGCGGCAGCACGGACGGCGACCGCGCCACCGAGGGAGAAGCCGGACACGGCGAACCGGTCGAGGCCCTCTGCGTCGGCGGCGGCCACCAGCTGGTCGGCGAGGTCGTCGACCGTCAACGGGGCGGTCGAACGCGGGGTTTCACCGCTGCCGGGATAGTCGATACCGACGACGGTGTGGCCGGCGGCGAGACCTTCCATGACAGGGCCGTAGGTGTTGGCCAGACTGCTGCCCGCGCCATGGGCAAGGAGCAGGCCGGGGCCGGAGCCGAGGCGGGTTCGGGCGAACACGGGCTGGGGCACGGTGTGAGTCGACACGGTCGGCTCTCCTTCAAGGAATCATCCATCGCGTGTGATTACCCATCCTGTTTATCACACAGCATGGATGATTGAGGTCGTGACATAAATCACACGTGGCGTATGATTTCTGGGTAGACTGGTGGCATGAAGCAGCCCCTCCACCGCCGTCGACCGACCCCGGGCAACCCGCGCGTGCAGCGCACCCGCAACCGTGTGCTGGCGGTCGCGCGAGAACTTCTGCCCCAGGTCGGACCGGCCGGGCTGACCTATGCCCTGCTGGCCGAGCGGGCAGACGTCACACGACAAACGCTCTACCGGCACTGGCCCACCCGAGCCGCACTCCTCTTCGACCTCATCCTCGAAGGCCCCGACCTCGGTGACTACCCCGAACCGGGCAGCGACGTGGGTGCCGTCGCCACCGCCTGGCTGAAGAGCCTGCGCGCGGGTGTCAGCGTGCCGGCCGTACGCACCGCGGCCCTGGCCGTCGCCGCCCAGGCCGACCACGACCCGGACAGCGCCCAGGCACTCGCCCGAATCGGCGACGACCGCCACTCGGACTTCAACAAGCTGCTGGAACCTTCGGGCATCCAGGTCGGCGAAGACGAGTTCACTCTGCTCTACGGCCCCGTCCTTGCGCGGCTCTTCCTCGACCGCGGGGAGGTCACCGACGACTTCATCAACGCGGTGGTGGCCAATTGGCGGACCACGATCCAGCCCGCCGACGCACCGGACGGGACCCGGTAGCGTGCAGCTCCCTCCCGAGGAAAGGGCCTTCGAAATGGTCCTGCGGAGCGCTTTCGAAAGATGACCGGAGTATGCGCGCATTTTCCGAGCACCGCTCAATCCCGGGACTCCGAAGGGGAGAATCGCTTACCCGGCGAAGACTAGGGAGGGGACGAATTCTTCCCCCTCACAGCGCGCTCTTTCAGTGCAAAACTCGGTCACACACCGAGAGACATTCAAGGAGCCCGATCACCATGTCCACTTCCGTCGGTCCCACGATCGCCGTGGCCTTTCATTCGGGCTACGGCCACACGGCTGTCATCGCCGAAGCCGTGGCACGTGGCGCGGCTGCAATCGGCGTCGAGGTGACCTTGATCCCCGTGGACACCATCACCGACGAGCAGTGGGGGCAGCTGGACGCGGCTGACGCGATCATCTTCGGTGCCGCCACATACATGGGCACCGCCTCCGCAGCCTTCCACACCTTCGCCGAAGCGAGCAGCAGGCGCTGGTTCTCCCATGCCTGGGCGGACAAGCTGGCCGCGGGCTTCACCAACTCCGGCGCCAAGAGTGGCGACAAGTCCTCCACGCTCGGCTATTTCGCCACCTTGGCGGCCCAGCACGGCATGCACTGGATCAGTCTGGGCCTGATGCCGGGCTGGGATTCCACCACGGGCAGCGAGGACGACATCAACCGGCTGGGCTTCTTCCTGGGCGCCGGCGCGCAGAGCCCGACCGACGCCGGCCCGGAAGCGGTCCACAGGTCGGACATCGCCACCGCTGAGCACCTGGGTGCGCGCGTCGCACGCCAGGCCTCGATCTTCCGCGCCGGGCGGACCGCCCTCGCCGCCTGATCACAGGACCTCCTTTCCCTCTTTCATCCACCCCCCGCAAGGAGCACCCATGTCCGATTCCCCGAGCCTCGCCCTCATCCGCCGGGTCTACGAGTCCCGAATGGCTCCCGAGGTCACCGCGGAGGTGATGGCTCCGGACTTCGTCTGGGACATCACTCCCGGCTTCCCGAACAGCGGCGTCTACCACGGCTGGGACAGCGTGGCCAAGGACTTCTTCGGCAAGCCGATGCCGAACATCGAGACCTTCGGCGCGGTGCCCCAGGAGTTCTACGCGGACGAGGCCGGCCATGTCTTCGTCTACGGGCACTACCACGCCGAGACCACCACGGGACACAAGGCCGACATCCGGTTCATCCACTTCTGGACCGTCCGGGACGGCAAGGTCGTGGAGATGCGTCAGGCCGCCGACAGCCACGTCATCCAGGAAGCCCTCAAGGGCTGACACTCCCACCCATCAGGAGCTCCCCATGGCGAAGATCCTCTTCGTGATCACCGCGTCCGACCACTGGACGCTGGCCGACGGAACCCGGCACGCGGCCGGTTTCTGGGCCGAGGAAGCAATCGGTCCGTACCAGGTCTTCAAGGAGGCCGGTTTCGAGATCGCGGCAGCGACGCCCGGCGGTGTGCCGCCCACGGCGGACGCGCTCAGCCTCACCGCGGAGTTCAACGGCGGCGAGGAAGGCGCCGAGCGCATGCGGACCGCCCTGCGCGAGGCGACCGAACTGGCGAACCCGATGCGCATCGAGGACGTCACCATCGACGACTACGTGGCCGTCTTCTACCCCGGCGGCTGGGGCCCGATGGAAGACCTGCCCGACGATGCAGCTTCCGGCAAGCTGCTCACCGAGTGGCTCGCCTCCGGCAAGCCCGTCTCCCTGGTCTGCCACGGCCCCGCGGCACTGCTGGCCACGATCGGCCCGGACGGGGCCTCCCCGTTCACCGGCTACCGGATGACCGGCCTGTCCAACGCCGAGGAGAAGCAGAACGGCCTCGCCGACCGGGCCAAATGGCTGCTCCAGGACCGCCTCGTGGCCGACCTCAAGGCGGACTACCGCGAGGACCAGCCGTTCACCCCGCACGTCGTGGTGGACCGCACGCTCTACACCGGCCAGAACCCGTACTCGGCCGTCCCGCTGGCCAAGGAACTGCTCAAGGCACTGCGCTGACGACGGAACCGGGTCGGCGGCTCGGTACGCGCCGCCGACCCGGTTCCGTGTGCAGCCGTACAGGCGGAACCGGTACGGTTTTCGTGCGCCGGTAAGCCCAAAAAGGGTGCATTTCACCCCGCGCGACGCCACCATTCTGTGCGAGGCTGCAGACATGCACCGCAACCCTCACCTGAACGAGCTGGGTGAGTTTCTCAAGGCCCGCCGTGCCGAGCTGAGTCCTTCGGATGTCGGCCTGCGCGGTGGTCAACGACGCCGCGTGAGCGGTCTGCGCCGAGAGGAGGTGGCCCTTCTCGCCGCGATCAGCACCGAGTACTACACACGGATCGAGCAGGGCAGGCTCCAGGCATCGACTCCGCTCCTCAACGAGATCGCCCAGGCGCTCCGCCTGAACGACGACCAGCGCACCTACCTCCTCGAACTGGCGGTGAAGGAGAGGGTGCGGTCCACCACGGCAAACGATCGCCAGCAGGTGGACCCGCAGCTGCAGCGCATGCTGGACGACCTCACCGCGACTCCGGCCTTCGTGATCGGCCGACGGACCGACATCCTGGGCTGGAACAGTCTCGCCGCCGCCCTGTGGACCGACTTCGCGCGTTACCCGACGCAGGAGCGGGTGTTCGTCCGGCTGCTGTTCACGGAGCCCTGGATGCGCACGCTGTACGTCGACTGGGAGGAGGTCACCCGCCTCGCCATCGCCCAGTTGCGCATGGAGAGCGCGCGTTACCCCGACGACCAGCGCCTCACCGCCCTGGTCGAGGAGCTCTCCGCCCGTGACGGCCAGTTCCGGCAGTGGTGGACCGAGCACGACGTGGCCCTGCGGGGCAAAGGCATCAAGAAGCTCCGCCACCCGGTGGTGGGAGAGCTGACACTCGACTGGAACACACTCACCTGCGGCACGGATCCCGACCAGCACATCATCGTGTGGAACGCCGAACCCGGCACCCCCTCCCACGACAGGCTGCGCCTTCTCGCTTCCCGTGCCATAGGGCGGACCAGTTCGTCCCCCCTATGACCGCATTTCCGCCAAGAACCTTCCCTTTTTCCGTGCGCGGGGTAGACGGAAGGCCGGACACCTCAACGACCGCATGCCGAGCAATTGAGGTGCTTCGAATGAAGGCTGTAGGTTTCACGGAATTCGGCGGGCCCGGCATGGAGGCCGCAGGCGTCGTGGACCAGACAGGCGCGGGTACGGACACGGACCGGAGCCTCGGCGACCATGTGATGGCGATCGTGCTCGCCGACGGCTCCCGCGGCACCTACGCCGAGCAGGTCGTGCTCCCGGCGGAATCGGTCGTCCGTACTCCCACGGTTCGAGCGATGTGCAGGCGGCGTCGCTGCCGATGAACGGCCTGACCGCGCGCCCGGCTCTGGACACGCTCGGTCTGGAGCCCGGCCAGACCGTCGCGATCACCGGAGCTGCCGGCGCGGTGGGCGGCACGCGGTCCAGCTGGCCAAGGCGGACGGGCTGCGGGTAGTGGCCGACGCCGTCGTGTTCCGCTACGCCCGGGAGCACGCCAAGCTCGACCGGCTGCGGCAGCAGGTGGAGGAAGGCAGCATCGCCCTCCGGGTCGCCAGGACGTTTCCCGCGGAGCAGGCACGCCGAAGCACTCCGGCCTCTCGCCGCAGGCGGTGTACGGGGGCCTGGTCCTGACGTTCTGAACAACGTCACGCATGGGCTCCCGGGCGGCGGCCCTCAATCCCACCCCGTGCTGCGACCGGACGTCGTACGACGTCCGGCCTCGCTCGCGCGCTCCGGAGACTCACTACGCGGCGAACGCGTTCACGCCAGTCAGCTGCGCCGACAGCTCCCACAGACGTGCCGCCTGTTCGGGGTCTGTCGCCCAGTCCTTCACACCGCGCATCTCACCGTCGGCGGGAGCAGGCTCGGCGACATCGCAGTCCTCGAGGTAGAGACCACCCAGGTCGGCCAGTTGGGGTGAGGCAGCCGCCCAGACCTGCGTGGCCGCGCCCTGCGGCGGGCTCTTGAAGAACTCGGGGTTGCGCAGGTTGCCGTCCTCGTCGAACCAGCCGAACTCCACCTTCTCCTCCTCGGCCACGTGCCGCAGGAGCGGCGTGATGATGACGCCGGGATGCACGGCGAAGGCTCGGACGCCGGACTCCTTGGCCAGCCTGTCGAGATGCACTGCGAAGAGCGCGTTCGCGGTCTTGGCCTGCCCGTACGCCTGCCACTTGTCGTAACCCCGCTCCCACTGGACGTCTTCCCAGCGAATGCCGGACATGTGGTGGCCGCCGGAGGACACGGACACGACCCGTGCACCACCAGGTGCCAGAGCCGGCCACAGACGGTTGACAAGGGCGAAGTGGCCTAGGTGGTTGATCGCGAACTGCGCCTCCCAACCGGGCCCGACCCGCGTTTCGGGGCAGGCCATGATCCCGGCACTGTCGATGACCAGGTCGACCGTCCGGCCCGAGGCGAGAAACCGCTCCGCGAAACCGCGCACGCTCTCCAGGTCGCCGAGGTCCAGTTCGCCCACCTCGATGTCGTCGACCCCGCCCAGGGCCTCCCGCGCATCGTCCGGCCTACGGGCAGGGACGACGACATGGGCGCCGGCCCGAGTGAGCGCGCGGGTGGTCTCCACGCCGATGCCTGAGTAGCCGCCGGTGACGATCGCCAGCTTGCCGCTCAGGTCGACGCCCTGGAGGACGTCGTCGGCGGTGCTCGTGGCGTCGTAACCGGAGCCGATCTTGTGCTGTGCAGTGCTCATGTTCCATTGCTCCAAACCAGGGCAGGGGAGAAATATCTTGACCAGTGGGGCTCTGTGGATCAGTTCAGCGGCTTTGCTCGTTGAGGAGCGGTCCGCGGCGGCCGAGCGCCCACACGAGGAGCGCGACGCAGGCGAGGCCGGCGCCGGTCAGGGTGACGGCCTTCCAGCCGCCGACGGTCCACAGGACGGAGGCGGCCGCGGAGCCGACCGCGCCGCCGAGGAAGTTGCAGGTGACGAAGGCCGTGTTGAGGCGGCTCCGGGCCTGCGGCGCGACCGCGAACAGCCGAGTCTGATTGAGGATGTTCACGCCCTGTACGGCGATGTCGAGCAGCACGACGACCACGACGATCCCTGCGACGGAACGGTCGGTGAAGGCTGCGACGATGAACGAGATCACGATCGCGGCCCACCCCCATCCGGACGCCGGCACGGACCGGCCACGGTCGTGGAACCGCCCCGCACGCCGGGCGGCCAGCGCTCCGGCCAGGCCGATGAGGCCGAACAGGCCGATGGCGGAGACCGAATAGGAGAACGGCTGCGCGCTGAGCAGGAAGGTCAGTGCGGTCCAGAACATGGTGAAGACGCCGAAGGCCGTTCCGCCGAGGAAGAGGGTCCAGCGCACCGCGCGCTCCTGCCGGATCACCTGCCAGACAGAGGTCAGCAACTGCGGGTAGGGCAGGTGGACCTTCGGGGCGAGTGAAGGGATCGCACGGCGAAGAAGCAACGCGAAGGCAGCGGAGACCGCTGCCGCAGCGAAGTAGACGGCGCGCCAACCGGCTGCATCCGCGATGAGTCCGCTGACGGTACGGGAGGTGAGGATGCCGATGAGCAGCCCGGAGACCACCGTTCCCACCAAGCGCCCACGGTCGGTGTCGTCGGCGAGGTCGCCTGCGAGCGGGGTGAGCAACTGGCCGCTGACGGTGGTCAGACCCAGAAGGGTCGTCGCGACCAGGAGCGAGCCGATGGACGGAGCGAGTGCGCAGGCGATGAGGGCGAGGGCTGAGCAGAGCATCATCCCGGGGATGAACCGGCGCCGGTCGAGGACATCGCCGAGCGGCACCAGCAGCAGGGCACCGGCCGCGTAACCGATCTGTGTGGCTGTCACGAGCCAACCTGCCGAAGCGGTGGAGGCGTGCAGGTCGCGGCCGATGAAGTCGAGCAGCGGCTGTGCCCAGTAGAGGTTGGCGACCGCGGTGCCGCCGGCGATCGCGAACAGCAGTGTCAGGCCGCGGCTCATTGTTTTCCTGTCCGCTGCGGCGGGGGCGCTCGCGGTGGGCGGCGTGGGAGTGTCGGGGGTAGCCATGGGTGGTGTCCAGTCGAGTACGGGGCAGGCCGGGCCAGGCCTGGGCTAGGCCTGTTCCAGGGGCAGCCAGCGGCCGTCGGTGGCCAGGTGGTCGGCTTCCACGGGACCCCAGCTGCCGACGTCGTAGTGGTGGGGCGCGCCGGGCAGGTCGAGGACGGGGCCGACGATGCGCCAGAGCTCCTCGACCATGTCCATGGTGGTGAAGCGGCGCGGGTCGCCGGTGATCGCGTCGGCCAGTACATGGGTGTACGCGACGGAGTTGCTTCCGGTCAGGTGGGCGAAGTCGAGCGTCGCGGATACCTGGTCGACCTCGCCGGCCTCTCCCTCGTGCTGGGCGAGCAGATCGAAGGTGACGCCCGCGCGAGGGCTGATGCGGAAACGCAGCAGGTTCGCAGGAGCCTGCTGAGCGCCGGCAGTGCGGTAAAGGCCCGCGACGGGTCGGTGTAGTTCGACGACGATCTCGATGGCGGTGGCAGCCATGGCCTTGCCCGCCCGGATCGTGAAGGGGACCCTGGCCCAGCGATCGAGGTTCACCCAGGTGCGCAGGGCGCAGTAGGTGTCGGTGGTCGATCCCGCCTTGACGCCCTCGACGTCGAGGTAGCCGTCGTACTGACCGCGTACGTAATTCTCGGGCCGGACGGTACGGACCGCGCGGAGGGCACGGATGCGTTCGTCGAGGACATCGGGGGCCGAGCCGGTGTGCGGCGCGTCCATGACGAAGTAGGCGAGCATCTGCAGCAGGTGGTTCTGGACCACGTCGCGCAGACAGCCCGTCGCGTCGTAGAAGCCGCCGCGGTCGGCCACGTCGAAGTCCTCGGCCATGGTGATCTGGACGCTGCGTACGAAGCGGCGGTCCAGTACGGCGTTGATGGTGGTGTTGCCGAAGCGGAAGGCCAGCAGGTCCTCGATGACGTCCTTGGCGAGGAAGTGGTCGACGCGGCGCAGTCGTTCCTCGGGAAAGTGCCGGGTCAGTTCGCTCTGCAGGGCGCGGGCGGAGCGCAGGTCGTGGCCGAAGGGCTTCTCGACGACGAGCCGGGCGTTGGCGGCCAGACCGGCTTCGGCCAGTCGCTGGGCGATGACGGGGTAGGTGGACGGCGGCAGGGCGACGCAGTGCGTCAGGAAGCCGTGCGAGCGGACCCGGTCGGCGAGTGCGGTGAAGGTCGCGGGGTCGTCGTAGTCGACGCGGGCATAGCTCAGCAGCGCGGCGAACTTGTCGAACACTCCCTCATCCAGCGGGACTTCCGCGACGCTCAGCACCTCGCGAGCATGCCGGCGCACCTGTTCGTCATCCCAGTCGCTGCGGCCGACGCCGATGACGGGCACGTCGAGGAAGCCCTGGCGGGTCAGGTGGTACAAGGCAGGCAGCAGCATCTTCTTGGCGAGGTCGCCGGTGACGCCGAAGAGGACGAGGGCATCCGCGCGGGGGGTCTGGGTGGTCATGATCGCTCCTGGAACGTGGGGGTCACGAGCGCGATCCGCGGTGGTCGTGTGCGCGTCACCTGACGCCGCGCACGCCCGCGAGTGCGGCAATGGCGAGGGCCGAGCAAACGGCGCCGACCACGACCAACGGCGGATAGCTGTCGTCGGCTCCGACGATGAGAAGACGCCGGAGAACATCAGGAACCGACTGACGAAGGCCCAGGCGTAGGCGGGGTGGCGGCGCGGGTTCACGTAGAAGCTGGAGAAGAACCCGCGGGCCGAGGGGCGGGAGGGCGGTCTTGTCGGCGGGCGCATCGGGGACGACGGCGACAAGCAAAGCCGCACCTGCCACGCCGATGAGGCCGGGGACGAGCAGCATCAGTGCGGGGCTGAAGTCCAGCAGGCTGACCAACAGGGTTGCGGCGACCATCCCGACGGGCATGGCGGGGCCCATCAAGCCGCTGACCCGGCCCCGCATCCCTGGTTCGATCGGGCCGATCACCAGCCATGTCCGGCGTTTCCCGAAGCGCAGGGTGGTGCGGTCGGACAGGGCGCCCCGGAGCGGGGAGGCGATCGCGGCGGCGAAGGCGCCGACGGACAGCACCGTGCTCAACGTGGAGACCCGCTGACCCTCACCGACGACGTCACGCACCCGCAGCGCCTTGCTGACCGTGGGCGGGGACATCACCGCGATGTAGTCGCCGTAGTACGCGGCGACCAGTGCGAGGGGAAGCAGTGCGCCGGCCCGTGCCGTGTCTGCGGGAGGACTTACGGCGCTACGCGCCGGGGGTGTGGCTCTGGCCATCCGTGACTCGCTTCCTTCGGCCCGAGACTCGACAGAGCGGACGTTCGCGGACGTTCACAGCAGCCCACGCGACGAACATCCAGGGGTCGTGACAACGCGCCGTCCGGCTGCCGGCGCGCGTCAGGTCTGTGTATCCATTTCCGCAGTCTGCGTCGACAATAAATTCCCCCTTACGGAGAAGAAAGTAAAGAGGACGTTTTCCCTCCCTGGTACGAGTTATCCAGGGGATGGATCCCTCCCCCCATACAGCAATGCACATGTTCCTGCCCGGCAGCTATCGTCAGTGGCGCGACCTGCCCGGACCAGAGGAATCGGCAGAGGGAATTCCTGCTGATGATTCAGCGCACGAGGGCGCTCCGAAAAGGGAGAGGCCCACCCGGGAAAGTGTGACGGGCCGAGGTGCCGTACGGAATTGCCCCATATTCGAATTCCGACGTAATGCCGCGCTGACAAGGTCACGAAGGACTCGACTTCAGGAGGCGGCAATGGCCCAGGACGTGGGCGAACAGGCAGTGGACCCGCAGCCTGCGGCGAAGCACCGGCACAGGGTGCGGGTGTCCATCGGCGCGCTGCTGCTCGGCATGCTCATCTCGGCACTCGACCAGACCATCGTCTCCACCGCGCTGCCGACCATCGTCAGTGACCTCGGCGGGATGAGCCACCTGTCCTGGGTCGTCACCGCCTACCTGCTCGCCTCGACCGCGGCGACGCCGCTGTGGGGCAAGCTGGGCGACCAGTACGGCCGCAAGAAGCTCTTCCAGGCCGCGATCGTGATCTTCCTGATCGGATCAGCGCTGTGCGGTCTGGCACAGGACATGTCCCAGCTGATCGCCTTCCGCGCGGTGCAGGGCCTTGGCGGCGGTGGCCTGATGGTTCTGTCGATGGCCATCGTGGGCGACATCGTGCCGCCCCGGGACCGGGGCCGCTACCAGGGCCTGTTCGGTGCCGTCTTCGGCGCGACCAGCGTCCTCGGGCCGCTGCTCGGCGGACTGTTCGTGGACCGTCTGAGCTGGCGCTGGGTCTTCTACATCAACCTGCCGGTCGGCGCCGTCGCCCTCGTGGTGATCGCCGCCGCGCTACGGATCCCGGGCCGGGCCGAGAAACACCGGATCGACTATCTCGGCACGCTCCTGATCGCGGCCGTCGCCACCTGTCTGATCCTTGTGACCTCGCTCGGCGGCAGGACCTGGGGATGGACGTCGGCCCCGCTGACCGGGACCGCGGTCCTGGGCGCCGTACTGCTCGTGTGGTTCCTGTTCGTCGAGCGCAGGGCCGCCGAGCCGGTGCTTCCGCTGAAGCTGTTCCGGATCCGTACGTTCGCGCTCTCCTCGGCCATCAGCTTCGTGATCGGCTTCGCGATGTTCGGCGCGATGACCTACCTGCCGACATTCCTCCAAGTCGTGCGAGTTGTGACACCCACCATGTCCGGCGTGCACATGCTGCCGATGGTCCTCGGGCTGCTGCTGACGTCCACGTTGTCGGGCCAGGTCGTCTCCCGTACCGGACGCTGGAAGATCTTCCCGGTGCTCGGCACCGCTGTCACCGCCGCGGGACTGTTGCTTCTGCACCGGCTCACGGAGTCCTCCGGCGACCTCGAGATGAGCCTGTACTTCTTCGTCTTCGGCTTCGGGCTCGGCCTGGTCATGCAGGTGCTCGTCCTGATCGTGCAGAACGCGGTGTCGTACGAGGACCTGGGCGTTGCCACCTCGGGGGTCACGTTCTTCCGGTCGATCGGCTCCGCGTTCGGGGTCGCCGTCTTCGGCACGCTCTTCACCAGCCGCCTCGACGACAAGCTACGCGGAGCCTTCACGGGCCCCACGCAGTCGCAGTCCGCCGCCGCGCTCGAAGCCGACCCCCGTGCCATGGACCGACTCCCGCCCGAGCTGCGCCCGCCTGCGCTGCACGCCTACGCCACCTCGATCACCGACGTGTTCCTCTACGCGGCCCCGATCGTCCTGCTCGCCTTCGCGTTGGCCTGGCTGCTCAAGGAGGACAGGCTGCGCGGTTCGGTCACCGCGCCCGACATGGCGCAGACCCTCAGCGCCCACCCCGTGCACCGCACCTCTCGCGAGGAGGTGCAGCGGGCCCTGTCCGTGCTCGGGTCGCGGGAGGGACGGCGCGGCATCTACGAGCGGATTACGGCCAAGGCCGGATACGACCTGCTGCCCGCCTCCAGCTGGCTGCTGCTGCGGGCGCTGCGACCGGAAAGGTCGCTGTCGCCGACGCGGCTCGCCGAGTACAGCCAGGTGCCGCTGCCAGTGATCGAGGCTGCCCTGCAGCAGATCGAGCAGGAGCAGCTGGCCGTCCGCGAGGACATGGAACTGCTCCTCACCGATGCCGGGCGCGAGGCCGCGGCAAAGCTGTCGGCGGCACGCGACGACGCCTTCGCCGAACTGCTCGGCGACTGGTGGGGGCCCGACCGATCGACGGACCTGGTCGAACTGGTCGAGGACCTGACGTCACAGCTGCCGGGCTCGAACAGCGGGCGGGTGGGCTGACCCGCCGGGTCAGCCCAGCTGTGAGGGGGAGGAAATCTTCCCCTCCCTATCGTCCTCCGGGTAGGCAATCCTCCCGTTCGGGGCCGCCGGAGAAACGCGCTCGTGACCATTGCCCTTCGTCTGCAAAGCGACGGGCTACAGCCACCGTGTACGGCCGCACGACCGGTCTCGGCCCCCCATGCGCTCGCAACGAAGCAGGCTGCCGGTGCCCAGGGGCGCCCGTGAAGTTCCAGGACGACTGCGAGCCGTTGGAACTCGACAACGAGCTGACGGAAGGGCGCCTTGACCGTTTACACCTCTCGAACCGGGAACCTGCCCTCCCTTACCGCCCTCACCCCTCTCGTGGGCAGGCGGCGCGACATTGCCGAGATCCGCAACCGCCTTGATGCAGTGCGTCTGCTGACGCTGACCGGACCGGGCGGGGTGGGCAAGACACGACTGGCTCTGGAGAGTGCAGGCACGCTCCGGGAGCGTTTTCCGGACGGCGTATGGCTGGTGGATCTGGCTCCGGTGCAGGATCCCTCGGCCGTGGCGAGCGCGGCAGCAGCCGCTCTGCACGCTCCCGATCCCGGCACCAGGTCGGCTGTCGCTCAGCTCGCCCAACATCTCGCTCGGCGCCGCGCGCTGATCGTGCTGGACAATTGCGAGCACCAGGCCGACGCCTGCGCCGGGCTGATCCAGGCGCTCCTCCCGGCGGCGCCCGAGCTGCGCATTCTGGCCACGAGCCGCCACACGCTGCACATCCCCGGCGAGCACGTCCTGACCGTCATGCCCCTGCCTGTGCGCGACGCCGTGGAACTACTGAGAGTGCGCGCCACTGCCGTACAGGCGGGCCGTCGCATCTCCGAGGCGCATCTCGAGGCCGCCAAGCGGCTCTGTGCGGAGCTGGACGGACTGCCGCTGGCGATCGAACTGGCCGCGTCCCGTCTGCGGACACTTACCCCGCAGCAGGTGTTGGACACCCTGGAGGACCGGTCCGGACCATCCGCCGGCGTCGACCGGACCGCGATGCCGCGCCAGCGCACCCTGCGGGCGGCGATCGAGTACAGCTACGAGCTATGCGATCCGGCCGAGCAGTTGCTGTGGAATCGGGCGTCGGTGTTCGCGGGCAGCTTCAGTCTGGACGCGGCCGAAGCCATATGCTCAGGCAACGGCATTGCCCGACCGAATGTGCTGGATCTGATGGATCGGCTGGTGGCCCAGTCCGTCGTGCTGATGTGCCGGCCTGACGGCCGGCCTCGGTACCACATGCTGGAGACCATCCGTGAGTACGGGCGGGAACGACTGGCCGAGTCCGGCGAGCAACAGCACCTGGTGCGTCGGCACCGGGACTTCTACCTCGGTCTCGCCCAAGACGTCGACGCCGAATGGCACAGCCCTCGGCAGGTCGAGAACCTGGCCCGGCTGAGGACCGAGCACGGCAACCTCCTGGCCGCACTCGCCCGGAGCGATGACCCGCATACCGCCTTGGCGCTGACCGCCGCGCTGCGTTATCACTGGTGCGTCGGCGGATTTCTCGGTGAGGGCCGTCGCTGGTTCGACCGCACGCTGGCGAAAGCCCCCGATCCCACACCCCTGCGGGCCGAAGCCCTGCTGGCCGCTACGTGGGTGGCACTGCTCCAGGGCGACTCGGCAGCGGCTGACCGGTGGCTGACCGAGGCGGACGTGCTTTCCCAGCAGTTGAGCCTCTCGGCGGCACGGGCGCACGTCCAGGTCTTCCGTGGTCTCCTGGCCGTCGCTCGGGGGCAACTGGAGGACGCCAGGGATCTGCTCGCGGCGGCAGCGGCCCGTACGTCCCCGGACGAGAGCTCTGATGCGATCTTCCCGCTGTTCCAGTTGACCCTCGTGCAGACCGGTCTCGGCGATCCCCGTGCGGCGGAGACCGGGAGACGTGCACTTGCCCTCGCTGAGGCCTGCGGCGACAAGTGGGGGCGGGCACACGTGCTGTGGGCGCTGGGCTACGACGCTTTGAAGCATGGCGATCCAGCAGCGTCGAAGGCTTGCACTCGGGCCGCGCTCGAACTCAAGCAGGGCTTCAACGACCACATCGGCGTGATGTTCAAGGTGGAGCTGCTGGCCTGGGCCACGGTCGCCGGCGGTCAGCCGAGCGACCGCGCATCCCACCATCGGGCCGCACAACTCCTGGGCGCGGCGCACGCTCTGCTGCGGGACATCGGCACCGACATCTCCGCGTTCGGCCCCCACATTGCCGAGGAGCACGCCAGGTGCGAGCGGACAGTCGTACGCGCCCTGGGATCCGCGGCGTACCGAAAGGCACTGGCTGAGGGAGACCGGCGGGGAACTCCCGCTCAGGCAATTCACTACGCGCTGAGCACCGGCAGCGAACCCGTCGTTCCCACCGCCGCGTCTCGGGCCCCGGATACGCTCACCGGGCGTGAGCAGGAGGTGGCGGCCCTGCTGGCCCAGAGCATGAGCAATCGACAGATCGCTTCACTGCTCGGATGCTCCATGCGCACGATCGACAACCACGTCCGGAAGATTCTGGCCAAGCTCGGCTTCGGCTGCCGGACCCAGGTAGCGACCTGGTGGACGACAAACCAGGCCGTTGACTCGTAGACCGCCGAGCAGACCATGTGCCGACCTGGACACCGTACTGAACTATTATGGTGTTTTGTCACTCTATGGAACCGATCCACGACAGTGCAGGCCTGGCTCTCGGGACGTCGAGATCATCCAAGGTGATCGCTACGCCCCCGTGTCGGACCGGGGGGCTTCGATCCGGGAAAGAGGCGACGGCAATGGCCTCACCGATCGCGGATTCATCGGCAGGAAACCTCCCGGCCGCTGTCACCAGTTTCGTCGGCAGACGGCGCGAATTGGCCGAGCTCCGCCGACTGCTCAGGACGACACGGCTGCTGACACTCACAGGGATGGGCGGCATCGGCAAGACGCGGCTGGCCCTGGAGACTGTGGCCGGCCGCGAGAAGTCCTACCCCGGCGGTGTGTGGCTGGTCGACTTGGCGCCTGTGCATGACACAACGGCGGTGCCGAGTGCGGTCACGAACGCTCTGGGACTGCCGGACCCAGGTGCCCGGCCGGTTGTCGAACAGCTCATCGGACACCTGTCCGGGCGCCGCGCACTGATCGTCCTGGACAACTGCGAGCACCTCGTCGATGCCTGCGCACAACTGGTGACGACACTGCTGACGGCCGCCCCGGGCCTGCGGATTCTGGCGACCGGCCGCCAGACACTGGGCGTCTCGGGCGAGTTGGTCTTCGCTGTGCCTGCCCTGCAGCCGGAGGAGGCGGTCGACCTGGTGCGGGACCGCACGACGGCCGTGAACGCCTCCTTCCGGATCACCGAGGCGAATCGGGAGCACGTAGTGCGGCTGTGCGCCGATCTGGACGGACTGCCGCTGGCGATCGAGCTGGCAGCCTCTCGCCTGCGCACACTCAGCGTGGAGCAGGTGGTGGACCGGCTGGAGGACCGCTTCGCGCTGCTCTCGGGCAGCAGCCGAGCCGCACTGCCGCGCCAGCGCACGTTGCGGGCGGCGATCGGCTGGAGCTATGAGCTGTGTACTCCCGCTGAGCGCCTGTTGTGGAGCCGCCTGTCGATCTTCGCCGGCGATTTCGCCGCTGACGCTGCCGACGGTGTCTGCGCTGGTCATGGCATCTCCCCGAACGATGTGGTGGAAATTCTTCAACGGCTTGTTTCCCAGTCGCTGGTGTTGACCGTCGAACGTGAGGGGCGACGCCGCTACCGATTGTTGGAAACCATCCGCCAGTACGGGCGGGAGCGGCTTGCCGAAAGCGGCGAGGAAGGGTGGCTGCTTCGGCGGCATCGCCACTTCTTCCTCGATCTCGCCGAACGTATGGCCGCCGAGTGGTACGGCCCAGGGCAGGAGGAGGCCCTGGCTCGGCTCCGCGCCGAGCACACCGATCTGCTGGCGGCTCTGGAGCGGGGGTGGTCGGCACAGGTGACGTCCAAGTCCGGCAGCCTGGAGGCGGGTGCGGCACGCCCCGCAGGCCCGGAGCCCGGCGAAGCCCAGACGTACCTCGCTCTGGTCGGGGCTCTGCGCTTCCACTGGTGCTGCAACGGATTCCTGGGTGAGGGGCGTCGGCAGTTCGAGCGGCTCCTCGCCGCCGTTCCCGACCCCGTCCCAGCCCGGGCCGTGGCGCTGTGGTCGGCTTCCTGGGCGGCGGTGATGCAGGGTGATCTCAAGGTGGCGGACCGCTGGCTGGACGAGGCCGACGAGCTGGGCGAGCGACTGAACGACCCGTTGATCCACGCCTACGTCCTAGGCATCCGTGGATCGTCGCGACTCTACGGCGGATCACCCGTGGAAGCCGCGCATCTGCTGGACAGCGCACTGGCCGCCCTCTCCGCACTGGGGAAGGAGCCGGCGAGACTGATGTTCCATTTTCAGCTTGCTCTGGCCCAGCTCTACCTCGGTGATCCGCGCGCAGCGCAGACCGGCAGGTCTGCGGTGACGGCTGCGGAAACATGCGGTGAGCAGCTGAGTCGTGCGTACGCCTTGTGGACGCTGTGCTACATGGCCTGGCTCCGCGGCGACCCGCAGGAGAGCAACAGGCTGGCGCAGAAGAGCCTGCAGATCCATCGGGGGTTCACCGACTTCGCAGGTGTGGCAGTGACGCTGGAGATGCTGGCCTGGAGCACTGCCGCCCTTGGCCGCCATCGGCAGGCGGCACGGCTGCTGGGCGCGTTGCGTCCCCTGACGCGGGAGTTGCACGGCACCAGCGGCGGAGCGTTCGCCGAGCCTCATGACCGCTGCGAGCAGGCGATCATCGCCGCCATCGGCCAGGACTCCTACGACAGCGCGTTCACAGAGGGCTGCTCTTACGACACTCCCCAACGAGCCCTCGCGCTGGCCCTGGACGAGGAACCCGACCTCGGGCAGGCCACCGGGGCCCACGCCGTCGGCCCGCTGAGCACCCGGGAGCAGGAAATCGCCGCGCTCGTGGCCAAGGGCCTGAGCAACAGGCAGATCGCCTCGACGGTCGGCCGCTCCACTCGCACCGTCGACGCCCACGTCCTGAACATCCTCGCCAAGATGGGCTTCGGCTCCCGCTCCCAGATAGCGACCTGGTGGACGGCACGCCATACGTCCTCGCGGTAGCACTCAGCAAAACTACCTATAGCCCTCGATGGGGCCTCGCGCCGATCCTCATGGTCATGAGAAACAGCGAGGCCGCACCTCTTCGAGAATTCTTTCACCGGTCACCGCTTGATCTCAGCGGGATTCCTTCACGATTCCGCCCTGCTTCCAGGGCGCTGCGGGCAAGATCTCCCCCGGTCTCATTCGAGAGCGAGAGCACTGAATTCGCAGGTCTGGAATGCAACTCGGAAACCTCTCCGCAGAAGGATGAAAAATGAGACCCGGAACGAGATCAAAGCGCATGATCGGCATGGCGGTCGGGGCTCTCGCCGCCCTCGCACTGCCCCTGACAGGAACCGCCTCCTCATGGGCGGCCGACACACCCCTGCCGTCGCCTGCGGGGAAGGCCTCAGAGCCGACTCAGGCACAGTGGCACAAGGTGGATGCGGTCTCCAGGTCGCATCACGCCCTGGGCGTCTTCGATGGCGACGCCGACCCGGTACTGGCCCTGCCCAAGGGGACGTCCGCCGCCGAAAAGGCCAAGATCGAAGGGGAACTCCCGGCCGGCACGAACATCACGGTCAAGACCAGCCAGTTCACCCAGCCGACGATGGACAAGATCCGCGACGTGGTGACAGCCCGCAAGTGGAACCGTGAGGCCATCACCCACTCCGTCTCCGTCATGTATGACGCCGAAAAGGACAAACTCCTCGTCCAGACGGACGCACCCCTCGCTTCGCTGAAGGCGCTGACCGACGCCTACCCCGGCACGATCGAGACTCGCAACGCACGCGTCGAGCCGGTGATCGACACCAGGTTCGGAGACAACGCGCCGTTCAACGGCGGGGCCTCCACCATCACGGAGACCGGGGGATCGTGCACGGCCGGCTTCGGCGTCAAACCCGAGTCCGGAACTTCTGCGCGCGCCATGATCACCGCGGCACACTGCAATACGGCCGTTGGCCAGAACGTCTGGAACAGAAGGCTGGACAACAGCGCCGGAGCATGGATGGGCTCGGTCTATCAGCGGGACCGAGACGCGGACGTAGAGATGCTGGCCCCAGGCGGTGCGGCCGGCCCCTTCCCTTACAACTTCGAACTGTGGGGCGGTGGAACCGCCACCAGTGGGACCGATCTGTTCGTACGGGGCGACACGGTCGCGAGCACGGGAACGAAGGTGTGCGTCAGCGGTTCCATGACGTACAACCACTGCGGCCACCCCATCACCAGCACCGCTTTCACAGTCTGCTACCCAGGAAGTACGTGCATCAAGAACGGAAGAGGCTTCCTGTTCGATCGCGGGGGGACGAATTTCCCGTATTACAACAACGGGAAATTCGCTATCCCGGGTGACTCCGGCGCTCCGGTCTACGTGCCCGACTCAACCAACTCGGCAGCCTGGATCGTCGGCATAAATTCAGGGATTGCCTATGACTGCTGTGGGCACCCCCAGCACATGATCGGCGTGAAGTGGAGGTCGACCGCCTACAGCGTGAACTGGGAGCTTCTGACCGACACCGATCACTGAGTGATCCGGCTCGCAGGTAGTTCTGCCGGAGGACCCGCAGGTGTCGGCCGCCGTCCGAGACGGCCGACACCGCCCGAAATCCCCGCGGCCCAGCAGCCCGCTGCGCTCATGTGCCGGTCCCCCTTCCCACTGGCGCCCTCGGACCATGACCCCTATCGGGGTCTCCAGTGCCCCTGCCTTCCGCCCCGCGCACCCAACTGGAGTTTGTCGCCCCATGTCTGACTCACGTCCTCCCGCCGCCGCCCCGCCCGCCCCGATGAACCGCGGCGACGCACAGGGCCGCCACATCGCCGTCCAGATCAGCAGGTGGTTGCTCTCGGGCACCCCCTACCTGGGCGCCCTCACCGCGCTCGCTTCTGCGCTGGTGGTCCTTGCCTTCGCCCTCGGCGGTCCTCACATAGCCGGGACAGCCGCCCCCGTCCTGTACGCCGCGGACTGGAGCCAGACCACCACCTGGGCCGCGCTGATGTTCAAGACGGGCGGCCTCACCCTCAACTGCCTCCCCATCGCCATCGCCCCCTACGTCGCCTACGGCATGGCCGACCGGCCTGCCATGGTTTCCGGCTTCCTCGGCGGCGTCGCGGCCATGGGTATCGGAGCCGGTGCGCTCGGTGGACTGGCCGCCGGCCTGATCGCCGGCGCGACCACTCGGGGGCTGCGGCGCATCCCCGTCCCGTCGGCGCTGCACGGCATGCTCTCCGTCGCCCTGATCCCCCTGCTGACCACCTTCGTCACCGCCTTCGCCGTCATCGCGGTCGCCGGTGCGCCGCTCACCGCCCTGGAACAGTGGTTCCACCAGGAACTGGTCGAACTGCAGTTCCACAACACCCTCGCGCTGGGGCTGCTCCTGGGCCTGCTTGTCTGCTGCGACCTGGGAGGGACGATGACCAGGCTGGCCATCGCCTACGGCGCTGTGATGGTGACCGGTGACGACCCAGCGCACTACAGCACCATGAACATGACCATCATGGCTACGGTGGTCGCGGCCGGCATGGTCCCGCCGCTGGGCCTGACGCTGGCCACTCTGATGCGCCGCACAGTGTTCACCGAGGCGGAGCGGAACTACGGCAAGGTGTCCTGGCTCTTCGGTGCGGCGTTCATCCCTGAGGGCTCGGCCCCCTTCGTCCTCACCGACCCCTTGCGGGCGCTGCCGGCGTCCATGGCGGGCGGCGCCGTCACCGGCGGCCTGGTCATGACGCTCGGCGCGACCATCGACGTTCCCTACGGCGGCGTCTTCGCAGTCGGCCACCTCGGCAAGCCACTGCTGTTCGCGGCCTCGGTCCTGGCCGGTGTCCTCGTCACCGCCGGCCTTGCGGTCGCCCTCAAGAGCCTGGGCAGGGGAAAGGCCGTGGTGGCCGTGGACTCCGCCCCCGCCCCCCGGACCGCCGTGCCCGTGGCGGGCTGAGCTCCATCCGCCACTCGACGGAAAAAACAGGAATGAGGTACTGAAAATGAAGAGAAGGCTTTCCAAGGTACTGCTGACGGGTGCGGTCCTGTCCGCGACGATCGCCCTGGGCGTCGCCCCGTCGTACGCGCAGCAGGACCCGGCGGTGGTGGGCATCAGCGATGCCGACTGGCAGCAGATCATCAACCTGGGCGACCTCAACGGCGCGTTCACGGAGTACGTGGACAACAACTCCACCGTGATTCTGGTGTTCACCGGCGGACACGTCCCCACCCAGCTGCAGATTCCACCGGGCTACACGTATCCCGCGGTGGACATGGGCGGGGAGTACAGTCAGTTCGCCTCCAACGACCAGATCCCCACGATCGAGGACGCCGCCATCACGGCGGTGATCAACGCCGGCTACGTGGCCGACGCGACCTACAACAACGACACGGACCAGATCGACCTGAGAACGATGGCCCCGGCGTCGGTGACCAATCCGCTGGCGACGCAGTACGGCAGCAAGATCAAAATCATCGCCCAGAGCCCGGGCTCGCCGCTGTCGGCACACGGCTCCACCAAGCACCAAGCCAAGAAGCACGTGGTCGAGAAGCGGGCGGCCAAGAAGCAGGTGACCGCCGGGTCCGCGAAGAAAGCACCGGCGCCGGCGTCCACCCCCCGAGAGGTGACCAAGGTTCCCCTCACACCGGTCAAACCTCAGTGATGTGACAGCTGCCGACTCGTTGCGCCGCTGCGCTCGGCCGGGGATCCCCGGCCGAGCGCGGTCGTCACTTCGCACTTTCACCCGACGGCTGTACGCAAGGCACACACCGTATGTCGGCGCGGGCCGGCTGCCCCGTCCCGGTCAAACCGCCCCGTCGGGGGCCGGCGTCCGCGAGTCCGCGGTCCACGACGCCAGGAAGAGCAGCCCGTCATGGGACGGGCTCCCGGGAGCCGCGGTCGAGATCAGCAGCTTCTGTGCGGGGGCGGCTTCGCAGGTCAGGCTGTCCCAGTCGAGGGCGAGGTCGCCGACGATGGGGTGACGCAGCCTCTTGGTGCCCATCCGTAGACCGGTCATCTGCCGGCCTGCCCACCACTGCCGGAAGTCGGTGTCAACCACCGACAACTCGCCGACGAGTGCGGCCAGCCCGGGGTCGCCAGGGTGCCTGGCGGCCTCCAGACGCAGGTGAGCGACACAGGTTCGGGCGTTCGTCCTCCAGTCGAGGCAGAGCTCCCGGAAGGCGGGGTCGGTGAAGAGCAGCCGGGCGTAGTTGCGCTTCTGCTCCGGGATCCGGTCGAAGTCGGTGAGCAGCGCGGCCGCCAGCGGGTTCCAGGCGAGGATGTCCAGGTGTCGGCCCAGGACGATCGCGGGGGTCGCTGTCAGCTCGTCGAGGATGCGTCTGAGCTGCGGATGAACCTTCTGCGCCCGTCGTCGGCGCGGTTCGCGCCCACCGCTCGCGGCCAGCTCGAAAAGGTGGTCACGCCTCTCGTCGTCGAGGTGCAGGACACGGGCGAGCGTGCCGAGCACCGACCTCGGCACACTGGCACGCCCCTGCTCCATCCGCGCATAGAGGTGGGTGCTGATCCCGACGAGTTGAGCGACCTCCTCACGACGCAGCCCCGGCACCCGCCGGGGCGCCCCGGAATCTGGCAGACCCACCGTCCGCGGGCTGAGTTGAGCCCGGCACACCTTGAGGAATTCTCCCAGTTCAGGCGAATGTGCTTTGGTGTACATAGCAGCCAGTGTCGCAGCATTCCGATCGAAGGTAAGGGGGAGAATTTTCTCCCAGGGTCTGGCAATCACCTGCCTTTCCCACGTCGGACGGGCCGAATCAGCGCGCCACGTCAGTCGGCCGGACCGGCCGCGGGCCCGCCGGACCGACCTGTGGCCCGCGAGGCGAGCGCTCGTAGCCCGTCGTACGACGGTGTGCCAGGCTCCGCCGTCCAGACGACGAGTTCCTGATCGGGATCGCCGCTACAGGTGAAGATGTCCCAGTCGAGGACGAGTTCGCCGACGACGGGGTGGTGGAACCTCTTCACGCCCACCCTGCGCGACGGCACATGACGGCTTCCCCACCACCGCCCGAAATCCCTGTCCTCCACGGAGAGTTCGCCGACCAGACCGATCAGCCGCGGATCGTTCGGGTATTTGGCGGCCGTCACGCGCAGATGGGACACACAGTCACGGGCGACGGCCCGCCAGTCGGCGTACAGCGTCCGCATGGAGGGGTCGGTGAAGAGGATCCGGGCGCAGTTCCGCTTGTCTTCCGGCACTTTCGCGAAGTCGGTGAGCAGCGCGGCCGCGACCGGATTCCACGCCAGGACATCCATACGGCGGCCGATCACCACCCCAGGACTCATGGTGAGATCGTCGAGGAGTCGGCGCAACTGAGGTTGGGTCTTCTGCGCGCCTGGCGGGCGGTGCCTCGACCGCTGCCGGCCGGCCAGCTCGAACAGGTGGTCACGCTGGTGGTCGTCCAGATGCAGGGCATGCGCGAGGGCGGCCAGCACGGTCGCGGACGGCTGGATCCGGCCCTGCTCCAGCCGCGTGTAGTAGTCGGAGCTGATGGCGGCGAGCAGGGCGACCTCCTCCCTGCGCAGGCCGGGCACACGTCGGCCAGCGGTGTCGGGCAGGCCGACGGTGCGCGGGCTCAACTCCGCCCTCCGCACCTTGAGGAATTCTCCCAGCTCGTTCAGATGCGCGTCGCTGGTCATGACGGCCAGTGTCACACCGCCTGGTCTCCGGGAGGGGGGTAAGGATTCTTCCCCTGGATAAGTGATTCCCCGGATGGAATTCTCCCCTTTGCGGGTTCCCGCGAAGGTGGCAGGGTCGATGGCATGTTCGGTGCCCGGAATCGGCCCAGGGAGAGCATTCACCCGAACAGGAGACACAGCCACCCCGGGCCGGAATCTTTTTCGAATGGTACCGATATTCCGTATGTCCCTGCGGCAGGCGGAGGAGGCGAGCAGAGACAGTGCGGACGGACGTCACCTTCGTCAGCAATGGCCTCGTGCCGGCCGGTCACCTGCACCCGCCCGCCGCCCGCGCCGGGCACCAGCTGCCTGCGATCGTGGTCATCCACCCGTGGGACGAGGTGATGGAGCGGACCGCCGGACTCTACGCCCGCCGACTGACCGAGCACGGCTTCGCCTTCCAGCGAGCCCAGGCCATCAAGAACGCCGTCAGGCACCTGAGCACCCGGAACGACGTCGACCCCGACCGCATCGGTGCGCTGGGCATCTCCACCGGCGGCGGCCATGCGGTGTACGCCGCCATCAGCGACCAGCGCGTCAGGGCCGTGGGACAGTCAGCGCCGCTTGCATCGGCAGCCTGCTGCGCGACTGCCTCGGCGGCGCAGGCCCCGGCCGCCTTCCGAGATCTGGACGCCCGCGCCGGCCTTCTCCGTACGGACGAGGCCCTCGGCCGGCCCCATCGCCTCGAACGCCTCGTGCCGAGGAAGTCCCATCTCCGGCAGGAGCACGAGTACTACTGCACGGCGCGCGGTGCGCACCTGCGGTCCGAGAACGCGAAGGAGCACCACCCCATGTCCGAACGGAAGAAGTTCGCGCCGCCGGCCATCCAGGAGTTCGCCCCCAAGCTCGCGGAGGTGACCGACACCGTCCTGTTCGGCGACGTCTGGGAGCGGCCGGGCCTCTCCCCGCGCGACCGCAGCCTGGTCACCGTCACCGCTCTCGCCTCCCTGTACCGGACCGACCAGCTCGGCTTCCACCTCGGCAGGGCGCTGGAGAACGGTGTCACCAAAGACGAGCTCGTCGAGGCCATCACCCACTTGGCCTTCTACGCCGGATGGCCCAACGCCATGACCGCGATGACCCAGCTCAAGGAGATCGTGGAGAAGTCCGGCCAGTCCGGCGACTGACGCCTCCCGGCCGCAGGTACCCCACATCGCCCGCACTACCCCACCGACACACACCGCCACCGCAGGGTCCGGCGGCAGCACCAACGTCATCCACACGCCCCCGGGTGAGGAGCACTGGCACGGCGCCGCGCCCGACCGGTTCATGGCCCATCTCGCCCTCTGGGAGACGGACGACGCCACCTGGCTCGAACACGTCACCGACGACGACTGCAACGGCCCGCGCGTCAGCACCCGTACCCGCCCCTGACACCACGACAGACACGACAAGAGCTGGGAAGGCACCATGCGAGCAACCATCATTCACGCGCCGGGTGACATCCGTGTGGAGAACGCCCCCGAGCCGAAGATCACGGCTTCGACGGACGCGGTCATCCGCACCGTCGCCGCCTGTGTATGCGGCTCCGACCTGTGGAGCTACCGGGGTGTCCTGCCGGTCGCCGAGCCGCAACCGATCGGCCACGAGTACGTCGGCATCGTCGAGGAGGTCGGCAGCGACGTCTCCAGCGTGAGGCCGGGCCAGTTCGTCATCGGCTCCTTCGTCGCCTCCGACAACACCTGCCCGATCTGCCAGGCCGGCTACCACACCTCCTGCCGGCACGCGCAGTGGGTGACGGGCGCCCAGGCCGAGTACGTCCGTGTCCCCCTCGCCGACGGCACCCTGGTCACCACCCCCGAGCAGCCGGCCGAGGAGCTGATCCCGAGCCTGCTGACCCTGTCCGACGTCATGGGCACCGGCTGGTACGCCGCCAAGGCCGCCGAGGTCAAACCCGGTTCGACCGTCGTCGTCGTCGGCGACGGCGCGGTGGGCCTGTCCGGTGTCATCGCCGCCAAGGAACTGGGCGCCGAGCGCATCATCGCCATGAGCCGGCACGAGTCCCGGCAGAAGCTCGCCCTGGAGTTCGGCGCCACCGACATCGTCACCGAGCGAGGCGAGGAAGGCGTCGCCCGCGTGAAGGAACTGACGAACGGCATCGGCGCCGACTCGGTCCTCGAGTGCGTCGGCACACAGGAGTCGATGCGCCAGGGCCTGCAGTCCGCACGCCCGGGAGGCAACGTCGGCTTCGTCGGCTTTCCGCACGGCACACAGATCGACGGCCAGGAGCTCTTCTTCTCCCACGTCGGTCTGCGCGGTGGCCCCGCCCCCGTGCGCGCCTATCTTCCCGACCTGATCGACCGTGTCTTCAGCGGCCGTATCAACCCTGGCAAGGTCTTCGACCTCACCCTGCCCCTGGACGAGGCGGCCGAAGGCTACAAGGCCATGGACGAACGCCGCGCCATCAAGACGCTGCTGCGTCCCTGACGTGAAGCCCCGGCGGTGGCGGGCGGCGGACCCGCCACGCCCGCCCCCCTCGGCCACACCGAAACAGAACGGACCGGACACCCATGACCAGCGAAGCGATCGCCACTGTGGAGACGTACTTCGAGGCCTTCGGCACGCGCGACACGGAGCGCATCCTCACCCACTTCGCGCCCGGCGCGACCTGGACGATCCCGGGCGACCCGGCACTGACCCCCTGGGCCGGAAGCCGCACCGGGCCGGAGGAGATCCGGCAGTCCCTCGCCGCGTTCTTCGCGGCCGTCGAGCCACTCGCGTTCGCACTGGGGACCATGGTGGAGGCCGACGGACGCGTACTGGTACCCGGCCGGTACACCTCCCGCTTCCACCCCTCGGGACAGGTACTCGACAGCGAGATGGTCCTGCGTTTCACCGTCGCCGACGGCCTGATCACCGACTACCGCGTCTTCGAGGACTCGCTGGGCATCACCCGGACCCACCTAGGTGAGCCGCTCACCACCACTCCCGCCTGACCGACCAACGAACGCGTCGACACGGCGTATCGCACGAAGTACGGCCGCTTCGGGGACTCGTACGTCAACCCCCTGGTGGCGGCACGCTCGACGACGCTGCGGCTGGTGCCCAGATGACCAAGACGATCGCGGTGGCGGGCTCTCAGCCCCCGCCGACAGCCAGTTCCCAGGAGTAAGCCCCATGCTCGGTCTCGAACTCGTCGTCGTCCTCGGTGCGGCCGTGCTGCTGGGCAACGTCCTGGGCCGGCGCTTCCGCGTCGCGCCGCCCGTCGTGCTCCTTGTTGTGGGCGCACTCCTCGGTCTCGTCCCCGCCGTCCGCCAGACCCAACTCCCTCCCGAAGTCGTTCTGTTGCTGTTCCTCCCGGTGTTGCTCTACTGGGAGAGCCTGACCACGTCCATGCGGGAGATCCGTTCCAACCTGCGCGGCATCGTCCTGCTCAGCACGGTCCTGGTGATCCTCACCGCGGGCGCCGTGGCCATCGCCGGTCACGCGCTCGGACTCCCGTGGGGACCGGCGTGGGCGCTGGGCGCGGCCGTGGCTCCCACCGACGCCACAGCCGTCGGCGCTCTGGCCGGCTCCCTGCCGCGTCGCCAGATCACCGTCCTGCGCGCGGAAAGTCTCGTCAACGACGGCACCGCTCTGGTCATCTTCGGCCTGGCGGTCGGTCTGACCGTCGGCGAGGAGCATCTCACCGTTCCCCACGTCGGAGCACTGTTCCTGCTGGCGTACGGCGGCGGTGCGGCGGTCGGCGTGGCGGTCGCCTGGGTCAACATGAACCTGCGACGCCGACTGGACGACCCCCTGCTCGGCAACCTCGTCATGATCCTCGCGCCGTTCACGGCGTACCTGCTCGCCGAGTTCATCCACGCCTCGGGTGTCCTCGCGGTGGTGGTGAGCGGTCTCATCATGGCCCAGGTGGCTCCCAGCATCATCCGTGCCGAGCACCGCCGCCAGGCGCTTGCCTTCTGGCCGCTGGCCACCTTCATCATCAACGGCGCCCTGTTCGTCCTGGTCGGTGTGGAACTCCAGTACGCGCTGCGCCACTTGAGCCACTCCGACCTGCGGAACGCCCTGATCGCGATCGGAGTGGTCAGCGTGGTGCTGGTCGCGGTCCGGTTCGCGTTCCTGTTCGCCTCCGCCTACCTGATCCGCGCTCTCGACCGGCGCCCCCGACAGCGGCTGCTCAGAATCAGCCACCGGGCCCGCGTCGTCAGTGGGTTCGCCGGCTTCCGGGGCGCGGTGTCGCTCGCCGTCGCGCTCTCCGTGCCGGAGACCCTCGATTCGGGCGCGCCCTTCCCGGACCGCGCCTTCATCGTCTTCGTCACCTCCGGCGTCATCGTCGTCACGCTCGTGGGACAGGGACTGCTGCTGCCGCGCGTGGTGCGCTGGGCCCGGCTGCCGCCCGACACCTCCGTCGACGAGGAGGAGATCCTCGCCGAGACCACGGCGACCGAGGAGGCCATCAAGGCGCTGCCGCGACTCGCCGCCGAACAGGGGACCACCCCGAAGGTCGTGGAGTGGCTGCGCCAGGAGTACGAGGCCAATCTGGCGACCGTACGGGCCAGAGGCGCCGGCTCCGAGGACCACCCCGCCCTGCTCCAGAACCGCCACTACACCGAACTCCGCCTCTCCCTCATCGCCCACAAGCGGGCAACGGTCGTCCGTCTGCGGGACGAGAAGGAGATCGACGACACCGTGCTGCGTCGGCTCCAGGCCGCCTTGGACAACGAAGAGGTGCGGCTGGCCGGAGGCGGGCAGGCCGAGTAGGCCGGCCGCCCACGTGACCTCGACACCCCCGCCCACCAGAAAGGATCCGGCCGCGATGCCGTACGGACTCATTGACGTTCACGCCCACCTCCTCCCCGACTTCTACGTTCAGCAGGCAACGGCTGCCGGCCATGCCCACCCGGACGGCATGGGTGGGTGGCCGTCGTGGTCCGTGCAGGCCCACCTGGACCTGATGGGCCGCAACGGCATCGACACCGCGATGCTGTCCATGTCGTCCCCCGGTGTGCACTTCGGCGACGACAAGGCGGCCCGCCTGCTCGCCCGGCGCGTCAACGAGTACGCCGCCGAGATGAGCCGCGAGCACCCCGGCCGCTTCGGCAACTTCGTGTCGCTTCCTCTGCCGGACGTCGAGGGCGCCCTGGAGGAGATCGCCTTCGCCTTCGACGAACTCGACGCCGACGGCGTGGCGTTGCTGACCCACACGCACGGTGTCTACCTCGGCGACCAGCGCCTCGAGCCGGTCTTCGCGGAACTCGACCGCAGAGGGGCCGTGGTCTTCCTGCACCCCACCTCACCGGTGTGCTGGGAACAGTCGGCACTCGGCAGGCCGCGACCGATGGTCGAGTACATCTTCGACACGGCCCGCACCGTGACGGACCTGGTGATGGCGGGCGTGCTGACACGCCACCCGAACATGCGCGTGATCATCCCGCACTGCGGCGGCGCGGTCCCGGTCCTTGCCGACCGGATCAACGAGTTCATGCGGCTGTTCCTGCCTGCGGGCAGTGCGCCCGCCTCCGACGCGGTGCAGCAGCTCCGCGGCCTCTACTACGACATGGCGGGCACCGCCTTCCCCCGTCAGGTCCCGGCGCTGCTCGAACTCGTCGATCCGGACCGCGTACTGTTCGGCAGCGACTACTGCTGGACGCCCTCACCGCTGGCCGACGCTCATATCGCCGCGATCGACGCAGCCGACTCACCGGTGGCCGGGACCACTTGGCGTTCCCTGACGACCGCCAACGCCCAGCAGCTGTTTCCGAGGACAAGACGGTGAAACGAGCCGTCAGCCGCCCAGGAGACGCGGCTGCACGACGGTCCGCCCGGCGAGCGGAAGTGCGGGACCTCAGCGCACGTGTCGGGCTCGGCTGTGAAGTCGTGACCAGTTCGGCGTCGCTGCGGCGGTCGGCCGGCACTCACCCGCGTGTGCTCGATGCTGCCGCGGCCACCCTCAGGGCCAGGTGAGCCGGGGATGACCGTCCGCGTTCTGCTCGCCGATGAGCAGGCTCTCATCCGCACCGGTTTCCGCGCGCTCATCGAGTCTGAACCGGACCTGGAGGTCGCCGGGGAGGCGGCGACCGGTCAGGAAGCGGTCATGCTCGCCCGCAGCAGCCGTGCCGACGTCGTGCTGATGAACATCAGGATGCCTGGTACGGACGGCCTCGCTGCCACGCGCGCCATCTCGGCGGACGAAGACCTTGCCGGATCCCATTACCTCGCCACTCCCGACCTGACCGGCATTTCGGCCCCGGAATTCAGGCTCCTGACCGAACGCGAGCGGGAAGTGTTCGGGCTCGTGGCCACCGGACTTTCCAATGATCTGATCGCCGAGCGGCTGCGCATTTCGCGCTCGACCGCCAAGACGCACGTGAACCACATCATGACCAAGCTCGGCGTCCGCGGCCGCGCCCAACTCGTCGCGATCGCCTATCAGACCGGCTTCGTCCAAAACCCGGATCCTGACTCGTCCCCCGGGATGAACGCCTGAGAAAGGTATCCAGGGGAAAGTTTCTTCCCCCCACCACGAGTGGACTTCATCTCGGCCACGGCGAAAAATGGCGGACGAGCCGCCTGGTGACGGGCCCGGGCGAGAAAAGGGAAGACGCCATGGTCGAAACCGTTTCGTTCAGAAACAAGGCAGTTGAAATTTCCGCGCACCTTCACCTGCCGGACAGCTTCAGCGAGGACAAGAAGTATCCGGCACTCGTCGGCATTCATCCGGCCGGCGGCGTGAAGGAACAGACCATCGGTCAGTATGCCGCGAGGCTGGCCGCCCACGGATTCGTCACAGTGGTCTACGACTCCTCGTACCAGGGTGCGAGCGGTGGCGAGCCCCGCCTCCTGGAGGACCCGACGATCCGGGTGGAGGACGCCCGCTGCGCGGCCGACTTCCTCACCACTCTCCCGTATGTGGACGTCGACCGGATGGGAGTCTTCGGCATCTGCGCCGGCGGCGGCTACGCAATCAGCGTGGCCCAGACCGAGCGTCGCTTCAAGGCAGTGGCCACTGTCAGCGCAGCTCCCATGGGCGAGGGTTCCCGGGCTTTCCTGGGACATCCCACCCCGGTGGCCGAGCAGATCGCAGCACTGGAGATGGTCGCCAAGCAGCGCACGGCGGAGGCCAACGGAGCAGAGCCGCTCTACCAACCGTTCGTTCCGGAAAAGCTGGAAGACATCGACGAGAACACGCCGGATCTCCTGCGCGAGGGGTACGACTACTACCGGACGCCCCGAGGTCAGCACCCCCATTCCAAGGGCCGCTTCCTGCTGACCAGTATGGACCGGATGTTCGCTTTCTCGGCGTTCGACCAGATCCCGGAACTGCTGACCCAGCCGCTGCTCCTCATCGCCGGGAGCAAGGCGGACACGAAGGTGTTCAGCGACCAGGCCTACGAGCTCTCCAAGGGACCGAAGGAGTTGTTCGTCGTCGACGGGGCGACTCACATCGCGATGTACGACGTTCCCGAGTACGTCGATCAGGCGATCCCCAAGATGGTGGACTTCTTCGGCGTTCTCTGAGCAGGTCATCACCCACCTCATGAGTGCTGGCGTCGGCGGCGCCACGTCGGCCAGTGCAGGGTGTGGTTGATGGGGGTGGGGCGTCTGTGGGTGAGGCGGGTGATCAGTCGTCGTATCTCGGCGAGGCTGAGGTGGATGAGCTGGGAGGATCCGTTTCTGCTTTGTCGGCGTCGAGTTCGCGGGCGTGCAGGACGGTGAGGCAGGCGTGGGCGGCCATGGCCAGGGTCATGTGGCGGTGCCAGCCGGGATAGCGGCGGACCTGGTAGTCGTCCAGGCCGCATTCCTGTTTCGCGGTCTGGAAGCACTCTTCCGCCGCCCAGCGGCTGCCCGCGATGCGTACGAGCTCGTCCAGGGTGGTGTCGGCGGGGCAGTAGGCGATGTAGTAGGAGATCTCCCCGGGTCGGCTGATGCTGCGGCGGGCGATGGCCCAGTGCCGGCGGTCTTCGCGGTGCCGGGGTCTGACCTCGGCACGGGCCCAGTCGTAGATCCGCCGGCCGTGTGCTCCCTCGCCGCAGGAACGGCGTTTCCACTTCTGCCGTGGCAGGCCGGGGAACAGGTCGTGGACGGGGTGGTCGGGCGCCCAGCGGGTGACGACGGTGTCGTGCCGGGTCGTGGCCATGACGTGGAAGACGTCGGCCTGCTCGAGTTCGAGGCGCCAGCCCTTGCTGAACCCGTAGGCGGCGTCCGCGGTCACCCAGGCGAAGGGAATCCTGTCGGCGATCGCCTTGCGGACCATCGCCTTGGCCATGGCCGCCTTCGTCTCGTAGGCGACCTCGTCGGCGATGCCGGCCCGGCGGCAGCGTTCCCGGTCGTCCGTCCATGACGTGGGCAGGTAGAGCCGCCGGTCGATCAGGGTGTGCCCGCGGTCGGCGGCGTAGGCGAGGAAGACGCCGGTCTGGGAGTTCTCCGTGCGGCCCGGGGTGCCGGGGTACTGTCGCTGCACTCCTGCCGAGCGGGTGCCCTTCTTCAGGAAGCCCGTGTCGTCGGCGATGAGCACCGCCTCCCGGTCGCCGAGATTGTCGACCACGTAGCGGCGTACGTCGTCGAGGACTTGGTCGGCGTCCCACTCGATCCGGTTCAGCATCCTCTGGATGCGGTCCGGACCGCTATGGCCGGCCTCCTCCGCCAGCGTCCAGCCGTTCTTGCGCTGCAACGGAGCGATCAGGCCCCGCATATAGGCCAGCGCCGACTCCCGCGGCTCCGACCGGCTGAACCGGTGCACGAACCGCCCGTGCACCGCATCCAACTCACTCGCCCACACACGCGCCTCAGCAAGGTCCCCACCCAGAGCCACACCAACGACCAACCTGGCCGGCAGTCACGGCAGACACCGTTGCAGCACTAGGGTTGATCGCCCAACGTCGTGAACACATCATCAGGAGATGCGATGCGGAAGTATCCAGTCGTTCGTGGAGCCCTCGCCATGGCCGGAGCCATCGCCCTCGTCGTCGGGGCGACCGGCTCCGCCAGTGCCGCCGACACCACGCTGACGCTGAAGCGCAGCGGAAACACCATCGGTACCATGACCCACCTCGACCCCGACCCCGACACCTTCCGGGTGTGCGACAAGCGGGCCGATGGGCACGGGGTCACCGGGAAGCTCTACACGTACGTGGCCGGGTGGCAGTTGAAGGAGACGAAGTCGGACGGTGGCGACGCCGGTTGCGACTACTTCGACTACAACGTCGTTCCGTATGCGGCCAAGTACTTGATGAAGCTGTGCTGGAACGGGCCCGGTGAGGTCTGCGTCCAGAAGGAGTTCACCGAGGACTGAGCCGTCAGATCACCGGGACACGGAGCGCGACCTTGCCTCCCGTCGTCTCACCTCGCAGAAGCGGGGCGACCGGACGATTCGCCGACGCTTCGCCAAGCGGCACGGGCGAACGACACCTGCCTTGCCCGGCCTCATGAGCTGGGCAGGGCAGGCCGCTTAGTGCTGCAACGGTGTCTGCCGTGACTGCTGGCCAGGTTGGTCGGTACGTCAATCTCGATGCGCAGGTCGGCGACCTGTCAGGGGTCTTGGACCCGGCTCGCTGTCTGGACCATCTGCCCTCGATCTCTGGTGATCTGCCGCCGGGTGCTCGGCCCTTCGCCACTGACACGGACCACTACGACTTCCGGAGCGGGCGATGTGTAAAGGACCTGACGCTTCGGGCGGTCCGGGGCACCGGCGGTGAGGAGACGGAGGTCGAGTTCCAGCACAACTGCTGGAAGCATGACCGAGACCTGGTTATCCGCTACACAGGGGTGTCCAGCTTCCTCATCGACCCTGCGGACGAGGACCGAGGGACTGCCCTCGGGGCTGTGATTCTCGACGAGATCCTGCCTCACAGGGACGGCTGCAGCCACGAAGTCGCCTGCTGGGACGGCACACTCACCATCGTCTGCCGTGACCTCCCGGCGATCTGGACCGAGACGGACTGCCGAAGCAAGCCGTAGGCGCGGCAGTTCGTGGGGATCGTTGAGCGGCTGGTGCCGGATGAGCTGTGGGAGCTGTGGGAGCTGTTCCAGCGGGTGGGGCAACGTCGGGCTGTACATGGCAGCAGCTGCCGGCAGCGTCTTTCGGCTTGTCAGGGGCAACGGCCCACCGGCGGTTCAGCGAGTGGTCGCAGGCTCGGGTGTGGGCCAAACTCCACCGAGTCGTGCTCGACGAACTCGGTGCCCGCGGTGAGGTGGAAGTGAGCCGGTCGTCGGTGGTCGGGGCGACCGAAAGGCAAACGGTGATGGCGGCGAGGTCGTCCCGGACGTCGACCTGGCCGAAAAGGTCGCTCCGCTCGGAGTCGGCGTCCGCCGTGGCAGCAGCCGTCCGACACCGCCATGGCCTGTGGGATCAGGCCGAGCCTTCCAGGGAGAGCAGGACGGTGCGGAGATCGTCGTTGAGGCGACTCTGAGCGGTCGGGAGAGCGCGGCCAGGAGTGATTCCTCCGCCTGGGTCTTCACGGCGAACACTTCGAGCGCGCGTTCGACGCCTGCCGGGGTCAGCGTGACCAGCACGGAACGGCGGTCGTCCGGGGAGAAGCTGCGGGTGACCCAGCCCTTGCGCCACCAGCACCTCGCTGAGCCGCCTGCCGTCGCCGTCCGCCGGCCGACCGAGCACTTCGAGCGTGCGGGATGCAGGGTCAGCCCTTTGAAGTGCCGCTCGAACTCCCGACTGCGCTCATACACCTCTACGTCGGCACCAGCCGCGTCCGGTAAGGCGGCCGTCAGCAGCCCTACCGGGCCACCGCCCACCACGATCACGTCCGTGCTCATGACCCCGCCTCTTTCCATCCAAGTTCCATGAACATGAAGATAATGAGCATTAAGGCATTGGTAAGGGGAGGGACGTGCGGCGCAAGCCTGCACTGCCTGCTGATGTGCGTCCACACCGCCCCCGGCCTGACCGGAGCCGAACTGGCCCGCCGCCTCGGCATCACCCCGCAGGCGATGGCCACCCAGGTCGCACGCCTGGAGGAGCGGGGCCAGCTGGAACGCCGCCCGCACTCGCGCCATCGGCACGTTCGGGAGCTCCATCTCACCGACGCCGGCCGGGCGTCACTGCGCGATGCCGACGCCGGGATTATGCAGATCGAGTACCGGATCGCCGAGAGGCTGGGGCCCGAGAAAACCGCACAGCCGAGGACTCCTCTCGACGAGGTGGCCGACGCGGTCCAGGAGCCGTGACGTATCGACAGCGGGGCCCAGACCCTCGCGGCCCAGGAACCGGTCGAAGCGCTGAGCTGATCCAAGACCGACCACAGGACCGAGGGGCCTGTCGCCAGCTGGCCGAACAGGCAGGGTAGGGATCTTTACCCCTCACAAGATGTGAAGTTTGTGCCAGGCTGGAGGTCATGCAGCGCAACCCTCATCTGAACGAGCTGGGTGAGTTCCTCAAGGCCCGCCGCGCCGATCTGAACCCCGCGGACGTCGGCCTGCGCGGCGGACCACGACGACGCGTCAGCGGCCTGCGCCGAGAAGAAGTAGCCCTCCTCGCCGCCATCAGCACCGAGTACTACACCCGCATCGAACAAGGCCGCCTCCACGCATCCACCCCCCTCCTCAACGAGATCGCCAAGGTCCTGCGCCTCAACAACGACCAGCGCACCTACCTCCTCGGCCTCGCCGCCAAAGAACGCACACAACCCCCCGCCACGCACCCACGCCAGCAGGTCGACCCACAGCTGCAACGCATGCTCGACGACCTCACCGCCTCCCCCGCATTCGTCATCGGCCGACGCACCGACATCCTCGCCTGGAACCAACTCGCCGCCGCCCTGTGGACCGACTTCGACCGCTACCCCGAACACCAGCGCATCTTCGTCCGCCTCCTGATCACCGAACCCTGGATGCGCACCCTCTACGCCGACTGGGAAGAAGTCACCCGCCTCGCCATCGCCCAACTCCGCATGGAAAGCGCCCGCTACCCCAACGACCAGCCCCTGACCACCCTCGTCGAAGAACTCTCCGCCCACGACCCACAATTCCGCCGGTGGTGGACCGAACACGACGTCGCCACCCGCGGTAAAGGCATCAAAAAACTCCACCACCCCGTCGTCGGAGAACTCACCCTCGACTGGAACACCCTCACCTGCGGCACCGACCCCGACCAGCACATCATCATCTGGAACGCCGAACCCGGCACCGCCACCCACGAACGACTCCACCTCCTCGCCTCCTGGACCACCAGCCCAAAAAACACACCGACCCAGACCACCCCCTAGCCCCCGCCCGCACTCTGTGCGCATGAAGGCGGCAGATTCCACGTAAATCCGCGCGCCGGAGATACTCCAGGTCCTCAAGCGATCTGGTTTTGGCCTGCCCATACGCCTGCTTCGGCGCACTGTCGGTATCGCCGAACTGCTACCGGTCAGGACCGGCCGCCCCGACTCGCTCCACGCGCCCGCGACGGAGCGTGCTGCCGCCACCGGCGGACGTCCGTGGTGACCCCGGACGACTGCGATCCGCTGGAAGGCGAAAACGGCCATGATCACCCAGAAACCCTCTGTGGGCAGTCTGCCTGCCCCCTTGACCACGTTCGTGGGCAGGCACCACGACCTCGCTGAAATCGACCGCCTTCTCGGGACGACCCGCCTTCTCACGCTCACCGGAGCGGGCGGAGTGGGCAAGACACGGCTCGTCCTGTAAGCGGCCACGATCTCGGCGAAGTCCTTCCCCGATGGCACCTGGCTGGTGGACCTGGCCCCGGTACGGGACCGGCCGCGGTGGCAGGGATGGCCGCGACCGCGCCGGGAATGCCCGACCTGGGCCCGTGACCCGTCCTGGACCAACTCGCGCGACACCTTGCCGAGCGGCAGACCCTCGTGGTGCTGGACAACTGCGAACACCTGGCCGATGCCTGCACCGGACCGCCGTACTCCTCGTACGAGATCGCCTTCATGCCTGTCACTTCCCGTCGTACCGTATGCGTCAGGCCGCTGTGGCAGCGGCCGATCGTGAACAACGCATCCAGCTTCCGGCGGGGCGGCTCGGGCGTAGCCGTACTTTCGGACGGTTCCAACTGGCCGAAAGGACGATCCGGTGGGAGAGGCCTGCTGATTACGCTGACGGGCATGGACCTGATGGCCGCAGTCGAGCTGATCCAGGCGCCGCTGTCCGAGCACCTGCAGCTCCTTTCCACCGCCACGGCGAAGGCGATTCCGCACCGAGCGATCGCCCAACTGTCCGGCAACTGCTCGCTCTCGCCGTTCAAGGCCCAGGGCGAGTACCCGGGCAGGCCCGGCTTCACCATCGTCGCCGACGACCTGGCCAGGCTGCGGCCGCTGTTGCCGGCGAGGGGAAGCTGGCAGGGGCTGGCGCGGATGGCCGGCGTCGACGTGCCCGTGCTGGCTCTGGCCAGCGACATCACCGGGCAGGGCGCACTGCTGGTCCTCGTACGAAGCGAGGACACTTCCGTGCCGGAGGAGCATGTGGCGTCCGCCCAGGCGCTGTGGGACTTGGTGACCGCGTACCGGGAGGGTCTGCGCAGCGAGGCGCTGCCAGGATCGCTGGCCGCTTCGCGTGCCGCGGCCGCGGCACGTGCCGTTGCCATCGCCGAACTCCGCGACGCACACGGGGCCGCGCTGACCACCCTGCTCGGCATCCTGCGCGACCGCGCCCTGGACGACACGAACGCCCGTACGCGCGCCGTCGACCTCGCCGTCTCCGCCCTCGCCGAACTGCGCTCACGGGTCGAACTCGACCGGGTGCTGATGGAGGAGCGGGTCGGCGACGCCTTCGAACGGCTGGCGGTGTCGCTGCGCCGGGTCCTGGGCGCCCGCGGGATACAGCTGGAGCTCGGACCGCCCGGCGCGGAGGAAGGCGCGGACCGGGTGCTGCCCGCCGACGTCACCCACACGGCGCTCGCCGTCGTGCGGGCCACCGTCCACGCGTCACTGGACGACCAGGACCACGGTCACGGCGGTGACGGAGAGCACCGCGTCCACGTCGGCTGGAAGGTCGGCGCAAACGAACTGCGCGCCACCGTGCGGGACAACGGGCCCGGCACCCTCTCCCGCAGCGCCCTCGACGCCCGCCGTGTCACCGAGCGCCTGGCACCACTCGGCGGGCGGCTCGACGTGGACGCCATGCCGGGATGGGGCACGACGGTGACCCTCGAGATCCCTATCGCATCGCCCAGCACTCCCCGCCAGGACCCACTGACCACGCTCGGCGCACGGGAGCTGGAGGTGCTGGGCCAGCTGGCCCGCGGCCGCCGCAACCGCGATATCGCCCAGACACTGCACATCAGCGAGTCGACGGTGAAGTTCCACGTCGCGAAGATCATCGGCAAACTGGGCGTCAGCACCCGCGGCGAGGCAGCCGCACTCGCCCACCAATGGGGCGCCGCATAGCCCGTGCCATCGGCGGTGAGCGACACCCGCCCACGTTATCGGCCTGCGAGCCGCCTGCCTCGGTCGCGCGAGTCGAACGGGCGCTTCCACTGCTCCTGTCGGCCAGGCTCAATGGATAGGCAGAAAGAATAGGCAGAAAGAATAGGGGAAAGCGGAGAGTAAAGAATTCACCGCCCGTACCCCCAATCCCCGAATTGTTGGCCGTCCGGGCATTGGATAGGTGCTATGTTCTTTCGAAAGTTGGCGGTCCATCATTCCGGTCACGCCATCCCATTCAATGGTTCCTAGAATTTCCGCAGGTTCACGGGAACCACTTCCGCTCCTCATGGAGGAATCATGCTCAAATTTGGCAGTCTCGACGAGTCCACCCAGTTCCTCGACCAGCAGGGGGAGAAGACCGGCCCGGTCACCATCATCAACACGTTCGTCGCCCCGGAAGGCAAGGAGGACGAGGTGGTGGCCGCCTGGAGGGACGACGCGATGTACATGAAGAAGGCGGGGGGCCTTCTCTCGGTGCAGCTGTACCGCGGCGTCGGCGGCAGCCGGCTCTTCACCAACGTCGCGGTCTGGCAATCCACCGAGCATCTCCGCACCGCGTTCGACACGCCGGAGTTCGCCACGCACCTGGGGAACTACCCCGCAGGCACCGTCGCCTACCCGCACCTCTACCAGAAGTTCGCTGTCGAGGGCGTCTGCGAAGGGGAACAGTAGGAAGCTGACAAGGCATTCGCCCCCGATGGGCTGGAATCGGTCAACCAGCAAACCCACGCAACCACATCAGGAGGACTGAGCAAGTGTCATCGACCAACCACCGTCTCGGGAGGGCGACCTTGGCCCTTACCGCCGCACTGGTCGGCATCGGCGTGGCCGGGGCATCGCCCGCCCTGGCGAGCGCGGCCCCCGTCGCCTCGACTTCGGCGACGGCCTTGGTTCCCGTCGACTTCTTGGACGCTCCCACCAGGGCTCTCCCTGCGGCAGGACAGTCGCACACGTTCACGGTGTCCTACCGCAACGACTCGTCGGTCGACCAGGTCGTTGCCCCACAGATCCTCGTGGAGTCGCCGGATGCCGGTCCCTACCTGGCACCCGCAGACATCAAGGTCGAGCGGCGGGGCGCGGACGGTTACCGAGAGGTGGTGTCTGTGGGCAGCCAGACCGGAACGCTGTTCACCGACCTCGTGGCTGCACAGCACACCCTGCGTCCAGGCGAGACGCTCACGGAGCGGTACCGGGTCACCGTGATCGCTCCCGGTGCTGCGGGTACGGTGCAACCGCGCGTGGCGCTGTACGGCTGACCTGGAGACACGCCGATCAGCATCACCATCGTGACCGACAGCGCGCAACTCCCGGTGATGCGTATGGTCCGCCCGTACTGTGCTGTGCGGTTTCCCGGCGAGCCCCCCCCTCGCCGGGAACACGTACGCCGACCCGCCCCGGAGTCGATCGAGACCACGTCACACTCCGCCGGTACCGTCGCGCGGTCAACTCCCCTACGTAGACCGCGATATGTGAACAGCTCGCGGTGACCGGGTCGAGGCTCAAAAGCTTGCTGACACCTCCGCCGGCCTGGTCGGCCACCATCGCACCTGGACAGTGACGTCGACCTTGCCACAGTGGGGTCGCTGAATCGACGAACTCGCAGCGGACGAGGCCGTCCCGGGCATCCTGCTGCAGCTTCCTACTCCGGCGCATCTCGACTCACAGGCCCTGCTCGCCAGGATCGCCGGCCGCGCCGCAAGCCGCGGCGCAGGCACGTGCCATGGCCATCGCATTTCCCCGCCAGGTCCCGTTTGCGTCAGCACCCACGGGGAGGCAGCCGCCCTCGCCCACGAACGGGGTGCCTCACAGCCATGCCTCGGCAGTAACTGGCGCCCGCCACCGCCGCATCCCGCGAAGCAACGCCCCCCACCCTCAGCGGAGAGCTGAATGAACACCAGAAAAGAAAGGGCGCTCAGGGGAAGGATCCTCGTGAGTGCCCTCTCGTTGGCTGTCACAGTCACGGCGCCCGACGCCTCTGCTGCGGCGATGAGCAGGAGCACCCCTGCGGGTGCCTCGCAACGGGTCATCGTCGTGCTGCGCGACCAGCACGCCGGTCTGCCGATGCACACGAAGTCCGCGCAACGCCGCCGGGCGGTGGCCGAGGACCAGGCCCCGATCGTGTCGCGGCTGAAGAACGGCGGTGCCACCGATGTCAGCGGGCTGAGTCTCGTCAACGCCGTCGGGCGTCCCTTCGATCATGCTCCCCGCTGACCGGGAGCGGCCCGCCCCGGCCGACAGGGCTGTCCGAAGGGTGACCTCTCAAGTCGCCGTGCCGAACCGGAGCTACGACGTGCCGCCCGTCTGCCCGTGTCCTCCTGGCCGAATCGCCCAAGCGTCAGCACCGCACACACCGCACGAGTCGGCAGCCATTCCCGGGCGTCTCGCAATGATCGTGCGCTCGCAGCGGACCGTCGAGACCGCGTGACGACCGTCGCCTGCGTACGGTGCCGGGACGGTCAGGTCGCGCAGCAGCTTTCGCGGCGGATGATGTGGCCGACCGCATGCCAGTACTCACTGTCACCGTCCGCCGGGGCGGCGGTGAGGTGATGGGGGCCGACCACGTCCTTCAGACGGTGCACGATGCCGTCGCGCATCACCCAGGACACCCGCGTCAGATCGGTGAAGTCCTGGAACGGGTTGCCGTCGATGACCGTGAGGTCGGCCAGCTTGCCGGGTTCCGCGGTGCCCAGGTCGTCCTCGACGCCGAACATCCGGGCGGGCACGACAGTGGCGGTGCGCAGGGCCTGGGCGAGGGACAGACCGGCGTACCGGTGGAGGGCGCGCAGGCCGAGGTGGACCTGGAGACCGATGGGGGCCAGAGGGGAGTCGGTCCCCAGGGCGAGCGTGCCGCCGTCGGCGACGATCCGCCCATAGGTGGCCATCTCCATGCGCAGTTGCCGTAGTTGCTCCTCGGTGGGCCGGGCCTTTGCCAGGGCCTTCACGGTGACGGTGTCCCATGGGGGCATGAGGGTGGTCACCCGGGGGTCGTCGGCCAGGGCAGGGTCGTCCCCGAGCAGGCAGAGGGCGGTGAAGGGCGTGATGATGATCTCGAAGCGGCCGCCGCGGTAGATCTCGTGCACGTCCTCGTAGGTGTGTCCAGCCGTGGACACGGAGCGGCCGTACTCCTGGCGCTGGGTCGCCGTCAGATGGGTCGTCAGGTCCAGGCCGACCTGGATGCCGGGCGTCAGCAGGTGGCTTCCGGCGGGGACGCCGAGCCTCTCGTGGGCGGTGCGGGCCGCCTCCGCCATGACCCGGGCGGGGGCACGGACGTAGGTCTTGACGAAGTCGTAGTCGAGCGCGACAGCGCGTTGGAGGGTGCGTCGCAGGCCTTCGGAGGTGCTGTGGGCACGGCCCATGCTGTACGCGACCCGGCTCCCGTCGATGAGTTCGCCGGTGGTGAGCAGCCGCGGCCCCGCAATGGCGCCGCTGTCCGCGGCTTCGCGCAGGCGTGCTTGCTCATAGGCGAAGCCGCCCAGGGACACGTTGGTGGTGATGCCGTAGGCGAGCATGAGGCTGGACTGACGCCCGCCGTAGATGTTCTGGTACGGGTGGGTGTGGGAGTCCCACAGGCCGGGGATGACGGTGGAGCCGGAGGCGTCGATCCGGCGTTCCCCCGCTCGCCCCGCCCCGGAGGGGTGCCGTTCGACGGCGGTGATGCGGTGCCCGGTGATGACGATGTCGACGTCCTCACGGACGGTTTCCCCGGTGCCGTCCCACAGCCGTCCGGCGTGTACGCGGGTCACGTCGGTGCGGGGCGGCAGCCAGCGGGACGGGGAGGGTACGGCGCCCTGTGCCGTCCCGGTTGGTCAGCCGCAGTCGGCCGCCGGAGAGGTGGAGCAGGCGAAGGTGACGCCCCTGTGTGCGAGGAGCCTCGCGAAGACCTGTCCCGCGTCCAGCGAGGTGTCCGTGACAGCGTGTCCGTCCACTACCAGCGGCCGCACCGGCGCGACCGAATCAGGGTAGTAGCCGGTGCTCCAGCCGGTGGCGAGAGCGGGCTCGGGGAAGAGACTGTCGTCGACGCGGACCTTCACGGAGGTCACACCGGCGTTCTTCAGGCCCGAGACGGCGGTCTCGGCCAGCGCGTCGAGCCCGTCGGTGGTGACGGGGCGGTCGCCCCCGCCGACGAGGGTGAGCGTGCCGTCGCCGTAGACGACCTTGGTGGTGAACCTGTGGTCGGGGCCGAGAACGGTCAACGCGGCTGTCGCGGTGGCGAGTTTGGTATTGGACGCGGGCATCAGCGCGGTTGTGGCGCCGTGGCCCCAGATCGCCTTCTCCGACAAGGAATCGCCGATCGATCGGCCGGGACGGGCGGCCAAGCCCTGGCAGTCGGCTCCGGTGAGGGCACTGCGGCTACCAGGGCGTGTGCTCTTTCCGCGAATGCCGCGGCTCCGCTCCGAGTCCCCTTCAGGCCGCTTGGCCAGCGGCTCAGCTTCTGCCGGCGCGGCGGCTGGCGGTCGGGAACAAGTCCCAGCCCCGGTAGCCGAGTTGGTCGGCCTCACCTTCGACGAGTACGCGGGAGTCGCGGAGCGCCCGGATGTTGTTTGCCAAGGTCTCGTCCGTGTTGCACGGCGCGCCGCTGTCGGAGCCATAGATCAGGTGGTCACGCGGGACCATGGCGAGCGCCGGCGCGAGACTGGCGTCGGCTCCCGCGTTGCCGGTGTCCAGGTACAGCCTGGACAGATGCTCGCGAATCTCGTCCCGGGTGATGTTCTGCGCGTTCGGCACCCAGGGCTCCGCCCCCAACTGCCCCAGCCGTCCACTCATCGCGGGCAGAGCTCCACCGCCGTGGGCGAGAATCACGGTCAGGTCAGGGTATCGGCGGAACACCCCGGCGTAGAGCATGTCGACCACGCTCCGGGCGGTCTCGAACGCAACCTCCATCATGACGGCGGGGAGACCGAGTTGCGCCGGCGCGATCGTATTCGGGTGGGCGAAGACAACCGCACGGCGGCGGTTCAGCTCGGCCCACACCGGTTCCAGCCGCTCGTCGCCGAGAAACACGCCGTTGTACCGGGCGCTCACCGTGTACCCGTCAGCGTGCAGGTCCGACTGGGTCCGTTCGATCTCGGCCAGCGACGCCTCGGGATCGTCGGTGGGGAGCGCTGCCAACAACCCGAACCTGGTCGGATGGTCCGCGACGATCTTCGCCGCGTAGTCGTTGGAATCACGCAATGCCTGCAGCGAGGGGGTGTGGATGTTGCTGAGCAGCTGCATGGCGATACCGGTCCGGTCCATGTAGTCCAAGGCGGACTCCGGACTCCAGTAATACGGCTGCGGCGCCAGGAAGCGCTGCGCGCGCATGCCTTCCCACTGCTTGAGGCGTTGCTCTTTGCTGAGCGGCGGCAAGAAGTGTGCGTGCACATCCACCCACCCATTCACCAACGTCATGCGTCCTGTCCTTTTCAGTCATCACGGAACCAGTAGCAGCCGACGACCGCGCCCGGCTCCATAACCTCTTCGGCAGTTGACGGGCGCATGCGTGTAGCCTTCACATATCTGACCTTCCGCCGTACACGCGTACGCCGCCGAGGAGACGGACCGCGGGTGACGCCTTCATTCTGGGACGCAACGACTTCGCGCCCTGCTATCCCTTCTGACGGTTCTGCCTGGCCGAAGGGGCAGGTTGCTCGACCGCACACGAGAGCGACAAGGCTCGTAAGGGGGCCGCGGCGTACGCCCAATACCGAGGTGCTGGACCAGCCACACCCATGCTCACTTGCTGAGCAGTATGGCGTCACGGCGTGACCAGGCGTCGTCGGTGGCGGCCCGCAGCATGAAGTCTGCTACGTCGGCGCGGCTGACACGGTCGCCGACCTTGCGGTCAGGGACGGTGACGGCCTTGTACGAGCCGGTGTGAGGCCCGTTGGTGAGAACCGCCGGACGGACCAGAGTCCAGTCCAGTCCACTGGCTTTGATCAGATCGTCGGCAACGGCCTTGTCGGCCATGACCGTGCCCATCAGCAGCCGGCCGAAGAGCCTGGGCACCGTGGACGCGTGAGTGGAGGTCGGGCCCGAACCGAGCGCGGAGAGCACGACCACTCGCTTGGTGTCTGCGGCCTTGGCGGCGGGGACGAGCGCCTGGGCGGCGCGGCTGGCGATATCGGACTTGAAGTCGTTGCCGGACCCCAGAGCCGAGATCACCACCTCACTTCCGGCCAGGGCCCGCTCAACGTCTGCGGCCCGGGTGGCGTCGCCGGTCACGACGGTCACCCGGTCGCGCGCAGCCTCCGGAAGCCGGTCGAGGCTACGGACCAGGACGGTGACCTCATGGCCGGCGCTGAGAGCCTGTTCGAGGATCTGCCGGCCGGTGGGGCCGGTGGCGCCGAGGACGGTGAGTTTCATGACGATCTCCTTGACGTGGACACCAGCCCGGCTCGGCCGCAGCTGATGACGGGCTGTGGCAGGTGTGGCGAGCAGGCGTCTGGCCTGCGTCGATCAGCCACACGTCGACGATAGGCGCGCACGGTTGGACGCCCAATGGCCTGGAGTCCTCGGAACTTTGCCGTCCGTCCTCCTGCTCGGATCTGTGGCTATAGTCGATGCGTGGACGTGCTGAGTGAGGCGATCACTGCCATGCGCAGTGGGCGGCCGGAGTCCTTTCTGTCAACGGCCTGCGCGCCGTGGGGACTAGCCTTCGCCGCCAGAGACGGCGTCGCGTTCCACATCGTTTTGCGTGGTTCGTGCTGGCTGCTGCCCGGCGACGGCGACGGCGATGCACCGGTCGCACTAGGCGCCGGCGACGTGGTCCTGCGGCCGCACGGCACCGCGCACGGCCTCGCCGACGACCCCAAGACGCCGCTGACCGACATCGTGCAGCAGCCCGACGGCCAATGGGCCCTCAACGGGGAGCTGAACGGCACCGGCGCAACCACCCGCATCCTCTGCGGCGCTTACCGGCTCAAGCGCACCCGGGAGCACCCGTTGCTGAGCGGGCTGCCCGACCTCATCCACCTGCCGGCCAACATCGGCACATACCCCGAACTGCGCTCGGCCGTCGAGCTCCTGGGCCGCGAGCTGGAGCGGCCCGGCCCGGGCTCGGACGCGATCTTGCCCTCGCTGCTCGACACCCTCCTGCTCTACGTCATGCGGGCCTGCCTGACCGATCAGGCCAGGACCGCGTCCAGCGGCTGGGCCGCTGCCCTCGCCGATCCCGCGATCAGTGCCGCTCTGCACGCCATCCACGACCGACCTGCACATCCGTGGACCGTAGAGACACTCGGGGCGGAAGCCGGCCTCTCACGCGCGGCCTTCGCGCAGCGGTTCACCGCGATCGTGGGCCAGCCTCCGCTGGCCTACCTGACCTGGTGGCGCATGACACTCGCCGGCCAGGCGCTCACCCAAACCGATGCCAACCTTCGCACCATCGCCGGGCAATGCGGCTACGCCTCGGAGTTCACGTTCGTCAGGGCCTTCACCCGCGAGTACGGCACTTCGCCCGGCCGCTACCGCAGAACGCACGGTGTGCCCGAGACCGCAGGCACCCCCTGATCACTTCCAACGCGTCGTTCGGCCTCGTCCGGAGTCCAAAGGACCTGCCTGGCGGCGGGGTCAGGGGCGTGGCCCACCCCTTCCTCGTCGACGGCAATGGAGGCGGGGATGTCGTGGACCGTGACGGACGCTCCGGCACCCGGCGGTCCTTCGGCCACTGCGAGCCAGGACGAGACTGCACCGCTCGGCTCCGACCGTCGGCCGGGGATGCGTCAGCGGGAGCCGGCCCCGGCGTCGCCGCACACCCGGCGGTAGGGCACATCCGGCGGTAGGGCACATCCGGGATGTACGTACGCCCTTGCGCCGCCGTGAGATCGGTGCCCGCGCGGGCGCAGACCTGGGGTACGACGCGGGCGGGGGCCACTGTGTAGCGCTGGAAGGGGACATGCGCGCTGACCGCGTACAGCGTGCCGCTGCCCGCACCGAAGGCGAGCGTGTCGATGCGCTCGCCGGGCGTGATCAGCGGGCCGCCGAGGGGCTGCCGGGTGGGGATGTCCCGGAGCTGGAGCGTGCCCTGGTCGCCGCCGACCGCCAGCGTGCGGCCGTCGGGGCTGAACGCGACAGCGCTGACCGCCTCCGGGATTTCGTCCAAGAGCTTGGTGAAGACGTTCCGCAGGACATCCTCGCGGCGGCTCAGCGTTCCGTGCCAGAGGGCCACGCGGCCGGTCTGATCGCCCGCCGCGAGGCGGGAGCCGTCGGCGGTGAAGGCGAGCGCGCCGGTCAGGCCGGCGAAGTCGGCCGTTCGGCGGCCCGAAGCAGTGTCCCAAACCTCCTCTCTGGCCTGATCGAGGGCGTGGATGCGGACGGCGTACAGGGTGCGGTCCCCGGGGCGGAGGGCGACGGAGATCACCGGCCCGGCGGACTCCGGTGTCGCCAGGTCCAGCGAGAAGTGCCGACGGTCGTGGACCAGGTCCCCGACGGTGAACCGCTGGGGTGCCACCTCCGAGCCGATGGTGGCCGAGACTCCGTAGGTGAGCGCGCTTGGGGGCCGGTCGGAGAACGGCGGAAGCGGTCGTTGATGATCAAGGTGTCTGACGCCTCATCAACAACAACCGCTTCCGATGCCATCGTCCTCGATCACCGCGCTCGAGCGCCACCGCGACCACGATGCGGTCGCGTTCCTCGACCCCGCCGAGCCCGATGCTCGCACTGTGCACCCTGGCCGCACTCGCCGGCGCCCGCGGCCTCGCCGCGATCGCCCGATATACCGCCGAACTCAGCTGCCCCGTTCGCCGGGGGCGCACGGGCGTCCGTCACCCCGCGGGGGAGGGACCTCACCGTCACCGACGGCACCAGTGTCGACCTGGACAAAGAAGATGTGAACTCCCTCAACTGTCCCGCCATGGGCAGGACTTACCTGAGTACCGCTCAAGGGCCCTCGCAGAGGTCCATGAACTCGTTGAGGTACCGAGATTGCCAGTTCGGCGTCGGGGACGGCGAGCCAACCAAGGCTGCGCTGATGTCGGCGCCGAGGAATGGCAGTTCCGGGGCGTACCGGATGTCGCGAGAGCGCCGGTTGCCTCGCGAGGCGGCGGGGCAGCCAGCCACGCCACCCGCCTACCACCCGTCTCCTGGATGACCCCTGCCGCCCGGCAGGTCGGTCTTGGCCAGGAACCGCCTTTCCCGGGCCGTCGCACGTCAGCCGTCCCGCCTGAAGACATGTCCGCAGGACATGATCACGAAAGGCGTACACCACCGCCAGCGAGGAATCCGCTGGTGAGCCCCCTGCGCCTGGCGGCCGGCCACAGCCACTCAGCGCCTCTTCAGCGGCTCATCGGTCCGACTGCCCGCCGCGCCGTCCCCGCAGCAGCACCGCCCAGGCCACCTACTCTGGCGACTGAGGGCTGACAGAACAGGGCTCTGACCAGCCTGTTCTCAGAAGTCCTTCCGCCTGACAGAAGCCACCTTGCCGAGCCACCGCAACCCTCACGACCCTGATTCCAACCACGGCACGCGGGGCGACGAAGCCCCGCCGACAGGGACGGGAACTGCCATGCCGCACATGACCACTTTCGCCAGGAACCAGTGGTACGTCGCCGCCTACAGCCATGAGGTGGGGCGCGAGGAACTGCTCGGCCGGACGATCCTCGGTGAGCCGCTCGTCTTCTACCGGACCGAGGAGGGCGGGACGCCCGTCGCGCTGCACGACCGCTGTGTGCACCGCCGGTTCCCGCTCTCCGAGAGCCGGCTGGACGGCGACCGCATCGTGTGCGGCTACCACGGCTTCACGTACGACACGACCGGCGCGTGCGTGTACGTGCCGGGGCAGAAGCGCATCCCGCGCACCGCCCGGGTCACCGCGTACCCGGTCGTCGAGCAGGACGCCCTGGTGTGGGTCTGGATAGGCGATCCGGCCCTGGCCGACCCGCAGAGCATCCCGCGCGCCCGGCACCTCGACTCCCCCGGCTGGACGACCGTCCGCGGCATGGAGCCCATCGACGCCGACTACGGTCTGCTCGTCGACAACCTCCTCGACCTCTCCCACGAGACGTACCTGCACGGCGGCTACATCGGCACCCCGGAGGTCGCGGAGACGCCGATCACCACCGAGGTCGACGAGGGCGCCGGGATCGTCCGGGTGAGCCGGCACATGGACGACGCCGAGTGCCCGCCCTTCTACGCGAGGTCCACCGGCATCGAGGGCCGGATCACCCGCTGGCAGGACATCGAGTACCACGCGCCCTGCCTCTACCTGCTGCACAGCCGCATCGCGCCGGTGGGCGTGCTGCCCGAGGCGGACGGCAGCGACCCCAACGGCTTCCACACCGAGATCACGTACGCCATCACGCCGTCCGACGACGGCAAGGTGTACGACTTCTGGATGGTCTCGCGGGACTGGGCGACGGACGACGACGAGGTCACCGAGTTCCTGCGGGGCAACAACCACACGGTCGTCATGCAGGACGTCGACGCGCTCAACCTCCTTCAGCGCACGCTCGGTTCGGAGCGGGCCGGCTACCAGGAGCTGAGCATCAACATCGACACCGGCGGCCTCGCCGCCCGCCGTATCCTCGCCCGGCTGGTCGAGGAGGGCGACAAGCCGATGGAGCAGGTCAGTTGAGCTCCCCGACCGGCGAGATCTACCGCGTCGACTGGCTGCCGGGCACCGATGTCCTGCACGGCACCTGTCACTGCGGCGCCGAGCACGCCTCGCAGGACCCGATCGAGATGTGGGAGTGGATGCTCGGCCACCCCGAAGGACACAAGCCGCAAGGAACCGAGCCACAAGGAACCGAGCCGCGAGGAAGCACGCCATGAGTGACGTGTACGAAGACGAACTCGTCGTCGATCGGCGGGAGTTCGCGGCCGACGGCGTGCTCGCCCTCACCCTGCGCCATCCGCTGGGCGAGCCGCTTCCGGTCTGGGAGCCGGGCGCCCACATCGACGTCGTCCTCGGCCCGGGTCTGGAGCGGCAGTACTCGCTGTGCGGCGACCCGGCCGACCGGGCCGCCTGGCGGATCGCGGTGCTGCGCGAGCCGGCCGGGCGGGGCGGCTCCGCGCATGTGCACGAGCAGGTGCGGCAAGGCGACAAGGTCCGGGTGCGCGGCCCGCGCAACCACTTCGCGCTGCGTCCGGCGCCCGGTTACCGCTTCGTCGCGGGCGGGATCGGGATCACCCCCGTGCTGCCGATGCTGGCGGCGGCCGAGGCCGCGGGCACCGAGTGGAGCCTGCTCTACGGCGGCCGCAGCCGCGCGTCCATGGCGTTCACCGAGGAGTTGGCGGGCTACGGCGACCGGGTCACCGTGGCCCCGCAGGACGAGAGCGGTCTGCTCGACCTCGGTTCGGTGCTCGACACGCTGCCCGAGGGGACCCTCGTCTACTGCTGCGGTCCCGGGCCGCTGCTGGACGCCGTCGAAGAGCGCTGTCCGGCCGGTGCGCTGCATGTGGAGCGGTTCCAGGCCAGGGAGCAACCGGCGGGCGAGGACGGCGAGTTCGAGGTCGAGCTCGCGCAGAGCGGCCGGACGCTGACCGTGGCACCGGGCGTCTCCGTGCTGGACACCGTGCGCGCGGCCGGTGTCGAGGTGCTCTACTCCTGCGCGGAGGGCACCTGCGGCACCTGCGAGACCGATGTGCTGGAGGGCGAGCCGGAGCACCGGGACTCGGTCCTCAGCCCGGCGGAGCGGGAGGCCGGGGAGACGATGATGATCTGTGTGTCCCGGTGTCGGGGGAAGCGGCTCGTGCTGGATCTGTGACCCGCAGATCGGCCTCGATCCGGGCCACGGCCGCCAGCAGTTGCGGAAGCAGCTCCCGGCGGACCGAGGCCGCCGAGGTCCGGCCGGCGTGGACGGCTATGTTCACGCCGGCCACCACGGTGCCGTCCCGGCCGCGCACCGGGGCGCCGACCGACCGCAGCCCCTCCTCCAGCTCCTGGTCGACGAGGGCGTACCCCTGCCGTCGCACCCGGGCCAGTTCCGCCCGCAAAGCCTGCGGCTCGACGAGCGTCCGCGCGGTCAGTGCGCGCAACTGCGTGCGGGCGAGCCGGACTTCGAGTTCGGCTTCCGGCAGTGCGGCGAGCATGACCCGGCCCACCGAGGTGACGTGCGCGGGAAAGCGGGTGCCGACGGTGATGACCGCGGACATGATGCGGGCGGTCGGCACCCTGGCCACGTAGACGATGTCGTCGCCGTCCAGGACGCACAGCGAGGACGACTCCTTCACCTGTGCGACGAGTTGCTCCAGGTGCGGCTCGGCGACCTGAGGGAGCGTCAGGCCGGCCAGGTAGGCGTAGCCGAGTTCCAGCACGCGCGGCGTGAGCCGGAACAGCCGGCCGTCGCTGTGCACATATCCCAGGTCTGCGAGGGTGAGCAGGAGACGTCGGGCGGCCGCCCGGGTCAGGCCGCAGGCGCGCGCCACCTCGCTGAGCGTGCGCTCGGGATGCTCGGCGTCGAAGGAGCGGATGACCGCGAGACCCCGCTCGAAGGACCTCACGAAGTGCGGTTCTCGGGCCGTGCCGGACATGCCGCCCTCCAAACTGTCAACAATTTCGTCAGCCAAGCCCATTGACCCCGTCGGACGGCGGGCTCTACGTTCCCTGCACGCCAATTGAGCACTACTGTGCGGTGTGCGCACAGCCTGTCGGAACCCGTTGTCTGCACAGGAGGAGCCTTGCGTCGTCTGCTCGCCGGTCTCGCGACCGGCACCATCCTGCTCGCCACGGCGGCCTGTGGCTCGTCCGACGACTCCGGTACGTCCACCGGGAGTTCGTCGTCCGGAGGCACCACGACCGTCAAACTCGGCCTCATCCCCATCGTCGACGTGGCGCCCGTCTATCTGGGCGTGAAACAGGGCTTCTACGAGAAGCACGGCCTGAAACTGTCGATCACCACGGCGCAGGGCGGCGCCGCGATCGTGCCCGGAGTCGTCAGCGGGCAGTTCCAGTTCGGGTTCAGCAACATGACCTCGCTCATGGTCGCCCAGTCCAACAGCGTTCCCGTGCAGGCCGTTTCGAACGGCATCGCGTCAACGGGCGTGCAGGGCAAGGACTTCGGGGCGATCACGGTGAAGAAGGACAGCCCGATCAAGTCCGCGAAGGACCTGGAGGGCAAGAAGGTCGCCATCAACACCCTGAAGAACATCAACGAGACCGCGGTGCGCGAGTCCGTGCGCAAGGCGGGCGGCGACCCGGACAAGGTGGACTTCGTCGAGCTGGCCTTCGACCAGATGGCCGCCGCCCTGGACAGCGGGCAGATCGACGCCGCGATGGTGGTCGAGCCGGCGCTCGCCACCGTCAAGAGCCAGGGCGGCGTGGAGATCGCCTCGCCGCTGGTGGACGTGGCCCCGAACCTCACCGTCGCCATGTACTTCACCTCCACGCAGTACGCGCAGCAGAACCCGGAGGTGGTGAAGAAGTTCCAGGAGGCCACCGCCGAGTCCCTCGCCTACGCCGACTCCCACCCCGACGAGGTCCGGCAGATCGTCACCACGTACACCAAGATCCCCGCGGCCGTCCTGACGCAGGTGACGCTGCCCAAGTGGCCCGCCGAGGCGAACCGTTCGTCGATCGAGGCGCTGGAGAAGCTGGGCGAGCAGGACAAGCTCTTCAAGACGACCCCGGACCTGGACAAGCTGCTGCCGTGAAGGGAGCGAACCTCGCACTCGGTGCGACCGGGCTCGCGGCCTTCCTCGCCCTGGGCGAGGCGGTGCCGCGGCTCGGCCTGGTCAAGGAGGCCTACTTCCCGCCGACGAGCCGTATCGCCGGCGCCCTCGGCGACGAACTCGCCGACCCCGCGTTCTGGACCGCGCTCGGCGACACCCTCACCGGCTGGGCGCTGGGCCTGACGATCGCGGTGTGCGCCGGGATCCTGACGGGCGTGATCGTCTCGGTCGTCCCCCACCTCCGTGAGACGACGGCCTCGACGATCGAGTTCCTGCGCCCGATCCCGTCGGTCGCCCTGATCCCCCTCGCGGTGCTGCTGTACGGCACCGAACTCCGCTCGGTCCTCCTGCTGGTCGTCTACGCCTCCTTCTGGCAGGTACTGATCCAGGTCCTGTACGGCGTCCAGGACGTCGACCCGGTCGCCGAGGAGACCGCCCGCTCCTACGGGCTCGGCCCCTGGGCACGTGTCCGGTACGTGCTGTGGCCGACCGCGCTGCCGTACGTCATGACCGGCGTGCGGCTCGCGGCGGCCGTCGCGCTGATCCTGACCATCACCACCGAACTGGTCATCGGCGCACCGGGGTTGGGGGCGCGTATCGCCGTCGCGCAGACCTCGCAGGCGGTGCCCGAGATGTACGCGCTGGTCGTCGTCACCGGAGTGCTCGGGCTGCTGATCAACGTGGGCGCCCGGTCGGTGGAGCGGCGGGCGCTGGCCTGGCACCAGTCGGTGCGCGGGGAGGTGGCGGTGTGAAGGCGCGGGGAGGTGGCGGTGTGCGGCGGTTCCTGCTGCGGCTACTGTTCACGCTCGGTCTGCCGGCCGTCCTGGTCACGGCGTGGTGGCTGGCGTCCGACGGCAGTACGAACGTGTACTGGCCGCCGCTGCGCACGATCCTGAAGGCGTTCCCCGACGTGTGGACGGGCGAGCGGCTGCGCACGGACGTCCGGCCCAGCGTGCTGCGGCTGGCGGGCGGTTACGCGACCGCGGCCGTCGTCGGGATCGCGCTGGGCACGGTCATCGGCTCGTACCGGCGGGTGCGGGCGGTGTGCGAGCCGGTCCTGGAGTTCCTGCGGGCGGTGCCGCCGCCCGTCCTGGTGCCGATCATCATGCTGTTCGCGGGCATCGGCGACACCATGAAGGTCGTCGTCATCGCGAGCGGCTGTGTGTGGCCGGTGCTGCTCAACACGGTCGAGGGCGTGCGGGCGGTGGACACGGTGATGGCGGAGACGGCCCGCAGTTACGGCATCACGGGCGTCGCCCGGCTGCGCACCGTGATCCTGCCGTCGGCGAGCCCGCAGATCTTCGCGGGGCTGCGCCAGGCACTGTCGATCGGGATCATCCTGATGGTCATCAGCGAGATGTTCGCCGCCAGCAACGGGCTCGGCTTCACCATCGTGCAGTTCCAACGGGGCTTCGCCATCCCCGACATGTGGACCGGGATCCTGGTGCTCGGTCTGCTGGGCTTCGTACTGTCGGTGCTCTTCCAGGTCGTCGAGCGTCGGGTGCTCGGCTGGTACCACGGTCTGCGCGCATCCACCCGGCGGTCCCCGTGACCGACGTGACGCTCGTGAAAGGGCGGTCCATGCTCGACGTACGCGGCTTGCGGAAGGTCTACGAGGGGTCCGGGCGCCGGGTCGAGGCGGTGCGCGACCTGACCTTCACGGTCGAGGCGGGCGAACTCGTGTGCCTGGTGGGCCCGTCGGGCTGCGGCAAGACGACCCTGCTGAAGTGCATGGGCGGGCTGCTCGCGCCGTCCGGCGGCGAAGTGCTCCTGGCGGGACGGCCGGTGACCGGCCCGCCGCCGGGCATGGCGTTCGTCTTCCAGGAGTACGGGCGGAGCCTCTTCCCCTGGATGCGGGTCGGCGAGAACGTCGAACTCCCCCTGAAACAGAAGGGGTTGGCGAAGCAACGGCGGCGGGAGCTGGTCGTCGACGCCCTGGAGTCGGTCGGGCTGGCGGACGCGGCCTCCGCGTATCCGTGGCAGTTGTCGGGCGGCATGCAGCAGCGGGTGGCGATCGCCCGGGCGCTCGCGTACGAGCCTCAAGTCCTGCTGATGGACGAGCCGTTCGCGGCGGTGGACGCGCAGACCCGGGCCGACCTGGAGGACCTCGTGCGGGGCCTGTGGCGCGAGCGCGGGATCACCATCCTGTTCGTCACGCACGACATCGACGAGGCGGTCTACCTCGGCGAGCGGGTCGTCGTCCTGTCCGCCTCCCCGACGGTCGTCCAGGAGCAGCTGAAGGTCGATCTGCCGCCGGAGCGCGACCAGTTGCACACCCGGGTGGCCCCGCGCTTCGCCGAACTGCGGACCCATGTGTACGAGCAGATCCAGGCGGCGAAGCGCGGGACTCCGGTGGACCGCTTCACGAAGACGGACACGCCTCCGCCGCACTGAGCACGAATGCACCGGGCGGAGGGTGCACAAGGTCGGGTGCACAAGGTCGTGTGTGTGAGGTCGGGTGTACGGGGACGGATGCACGCGGCGGGTCGCCGACCAGGCGCCGTCGGCGACCTGAACGCCGACGGTGCCCGGTCGGGCCTCGGGGGACGTCAGGCCTCGGGGGCCGGTACCACGCTCAGGTGGCCCGCGGTGCGCCGCGCGGAACGCGTTCTGCGCGGGGGGAACGCCGGCCGGTTGTCGCGCAGGACCATGGTCAGCCGGGTGTACCCCACGTCCTGCAGGGTCCGGGGCGTGTCGCCCACGATGCGGCACTCGGTGGCGCCCCAGCGCGGGTCCGGGTGCAACAGGAGACGGACCGCCCCGTCGTGCTCGACGGCCCCCTCGCCGACCGCGCGGATCCAGTGCGGAAGCCCGTGCCGGTAGGCGGCCTCCATGATCGGGTCCTGCGCGATGTCGCGGCGGATCGCCTGCAGCCCGTGATCGTGGCCGTTGCGCTCCACCGCCGCCGCGAAACCGGCGAGCATCGGCAGGCACCAGCCGGCCTCGTGGTCGCCGAGGACCAAGGACGCGTCGGGATGGAAGAGGACGAACCGCAGGAAGTTCTCGCCCGGCAGAGCCGTCGGATGCGGGCCGACCTCACGGAAAAGTGACGCGAAAGCGGTGTTGGAGAGCACCACGTCCCAGCGCTGGTCGAGGACCACGGACGGGAAGGGGACGGCTTCCAGGTATGTGGCGTAGTCCTGCAGATACGCCTGGGCCTCGGGACTCTCGGGGACGGGCCGCGGTACGGACCGCTGCCTTCCTGCCTGATATGCCATCGGGAGGTCACCCCTCTTGCCTATGCGGCCTTCACGCGGCGCCCCGATCCTGCTGCCCGGACGCTTCGCATGTCAACTATCGTGGCATTCCGCGCTCGTTGACGGCTGAAATTGGCCACAGTTGTGGCGAGACCTGGATGTGAGTTCGAAATAACCGCTACTCTCCACGCAGTTCACAGCGACCGTCTGTACGGTGAGCGTGTGCCTGTGTGAGAGGGACGTGAGAGACCTAGGAGACCTGACGGTGTCGGAGGATGGCTTCGAGGTTCCGGGCGCCACGGCGACGGTGCTGCTGTCGGCCGTCGTCGTCCGTGTCGCCGCGCTCGCCGACCGGCTCGGCGTACCGCACGCGGAGGTCTTCGCCACCGGGCGGCTGTCCGTCGCCTCCGGTGTCCCGGAGTCCGTGGTCAAGGCCCTGCTGAGCGGCCGCGCCGCCGGCGAGCCCGATGTGCAGGCCCGCTTTCTGCAGCGCCTCGACCTGTTGCGCCGTACCCGGCTCAAGCCGAACGGCCGCAAGTACACCCAGCAGGAGATCGCCGACGGCGGCGGCATGTCGCGTCAGCAGGCGGGCGCCCTCATCAACGGCGACCGGCGTCCCACGATGGAGCACTGCGACGCCCTGCAGCGGTTCTTCCGCGTGCACGCGGGCTTCCTGACGGCCGAGGACCCGGAGGCGCTCGCGGGGGCCCTGCAGCACACCGAGCAGGAGCTGCTGCAGAAGCTCGCGGCCCGCGAGGCGGCCGCGGCCGCCGAGGACCCGCTGGAACGGCTGCTCCAGGACCACGGCGTCCGTGGCATCGCGTGGCGGGCCGCTCAGCTGCCCACCGACCAGCACCGCGACAAGGTCGCCGAGTGGCTGGACATGCTCCTGGAGAGCGTGAAGCGGCCCGAGTCGTGATCGGGGGGAGAAGGGTGAGCATCGCCAAGGAAATGCGCCGTCTCAGCGGCGAACTGGTCTCGGAACTGGCCCTCGCGGCCCCTGCCGCGCCTGCCGAGCTGTACACCGCCCTGTGCGACGGGATGAGCAGACGGCGCGGTCGCCCCGTCCACTTCCGGATGGCCCCCTTCCCGGCCGACACGGCCAGCGGGCTGTGGCTGGACATGGCCGACCAGGACCTGGTCGTCATCGAGGAACGCACCGCGCCCGACCACCAGTTGGTGATCCTGGGCCACGAGCTGTGGCACATGAAGGCGGGGCACTGCGGTCATCACGTCGAGGGCGCCGCGGTCGCGGCCCGTTTACTCAGCGACGGGGCGGACCTCCGGGCGACGGTGCGCAGCGTCGCCGCGCGCACGCGTTTCGACCTGGCCGACGAGCGGGACGCCGAGAGCTTCGGCCTGCTGCTGGCCAGCAAGTGCCGTACCTGGCTGCCGGGTTCGTCCCCCCGGGGGCGCGGGCAGCGTGATCACCTGGCGGGCCGGATCGAGACGTCGCTGGGCTACCTGGGACCGCAGAACTGACCTCCCGCCGGGTCGGGTCACCGGCACGGGACAGGACCCGCCCGGTCAGGTCGCGCTGCGCTCGCTCGCCTCGCGCAGGTCCTGTCCCGTGCCGTCCGGCAGGCCCGTCGGTCCCGTCCCCGGACGGCCCTCGCGCAGAAGTTCGCGCCAGCGCTCGCGGCTCCAGTCGGCCGGGGCCGTCGTACGGGTGAACTCCTCGACGAGCGCGCGGAATCGGGCCGGGTCGCTGTGGAACGGGAAATGGCCGGCGCCCTCGAAGATCTCCAGTCGGCTGCCCGGCATCGCCTCGTGGGCGCCGTACGCGTGTCGCACGGGCACCACGCTGTCCCGGTCCCCCCACAGCAGCATCGTCGGCATGCCGGCCGTCAGATAGCAGCGGTCGAGCATGGTCACGACCTGACCGCGCCAGTCGACGACCGCGCGCAGGGTGCGGATGAAGGCACTGCGGGAGGTCTCGTCCGGCAGGGCGTCGACGAGGTGCAGCAAGTCGGGTGCGTCCTGGCCGAGATCGGTGTCCAGCAGCTCCATCAGCTTGATCACAAGGCCGACTTGGAGGCGGGCACCCGGCAACCGCAGGGCGGACAAGGCCAGTTGTGCGCCCGGCAGTGAGACCAGCCGCAGCGCGGGGTTGACCTCGCGGCCGACTCCGCCCGCGCTGACGAGGATCAGCCGTTCGGTGCGCTCGGGGAACTGGTAGGCGAACTGCATCGCCACGCCCCCGCCCAGCGAGTGCCCGACCAGGGTCGCCGACTCCACGCCGAGCGCGGACAGCAGATCGCGCAGGCCGTTGGCGTACGCGGCCACCGAGTAGTCGGCGCGGGGCTTGTCGGACGCGCCGTGGCCGAGGAGGTCGGGGGCGATGACGGTGTGGGTGCGGGCCAGGTCGGGAATCAGCTCGGCCCAGGTGGCCGAGGAGTCGCCGATGCCGTGGATGAGGACCAGCGCCGGTCCCTCGCCGGCCATCCGGAAGGCACGCCGGTATCCGTGCACCACCCGGTGGCGCAGCTCCAGTTCTCCGTCGCCCACCGGGCGCAGCCGTGCGGGGCGCGCCGGGCGCCGCTGCGGGACGTCGACCACCCGCTCGCCTCCTGTTCCACCGGCCTTCGGCGGTCTTCCGAAAGCCCTTCCCACCAGCGTAGGTCCCCTTTCCCCCAGGGGATTTCGGACAGGTTTCGCCTCCGCTAAGCGGGCGAACCGAAGTGGAGGACGGCCGGATTGTCAGTGGTGCCCGGCAAGCTGGGGGGTGCGCCGCCGCACGGGGGCGTACGCGCCGTCAGGGCGCGTGGGAGACGACGCCGACGCGGGGAGAGCCGACCGATGCCCACTGCCGTACTGACCGACCGCGAGCGCACCGCCGTACAGGCCTACCTGCGGCTGCTGCACACCGTACGGGCCGCCTTCGGCGACGAGGGGGCCGGCCGGGGCGTCGGCGCCGCCGGGCCCCCGCAGGACCGGTTGCCGCCCGTGGTGCCACCCGCCGTCCTGGCCGAGGCGGAACAGGCCCTGGCGGACGCGGGGCTGGCCGGCAACGAGGCGGAGTTCTTCCGCCTGCTGCACAGCTGGTGCCCCGGCCCATGACAGCGCGGACACCCGCCTCGGACACGGCGCCCGTACCCACCCGGTCGGCCGCCCGCGCTGCCTGCCCACTCGGTCGGCTGCCGCCCTGAGCGACACGCAGCCGACCCGGCAACGAGAAGGAGCCACCCCAGCCGCCACGCAACGCCCGCTGCCGGCCCGTGACGCCCCGGCACCCGCCTCGGTCCATCGCCCGACCCTGCACGCCCTGCACGCCCAGGTTCGGTGGGCCACCCGCCGGCTTGAGCGACGCGCAGCCGACCGAGGAACGAGGAGGAGCCCCTCAGCCGCCACGCAACGCCAGCTGCCGACCCGTGAAGCCCCGGCACCCGCCTCGGTCCACCGCCCGACCCTGCACGCCCTGCACGCCCAGGCTCGGTGGGCCACCCGCCGTCCTGAGCGACGCGCAGTCGACCGGGGAACGAGCGGGAGCCCTCCTGGTGGCTGCGCAAGCAGCGCCCCGGACCGTGGCGGCGTGCCGGGCGCTCGCCTCGGGCGTGGTGGAGCGTGACGGCCTGCGGGCGGTCGCCTCAGGTGTGGTGGATCGTGACCGCCGTGGCCACCAGGCCGCGGCGGACGGTCCAGCGGCCGTCGAAGTGGCCGAGCCGACGGCCGCCGACCAGCGGTCCGGGCACGAGGAGCCGGGCCCGGAAGGCGCCTTGCGAGAGGTCGGCGGGACCGGCGGGCTCGGCGGTGACGTCGATGTCGGCCTCGCTGAAGTCCAGCCACTTGCGGGTGAGGGGGAACCACGCCTTGTAGACGGACTCTTTGGCGCTGAACAGCAGCCGGTCCCAGTGCACCGCGGGACGCTCCGCGGCCAGGCGGCCGAGCCGCTCCGCCTCCGCGGGCAGGGCTACGGCGGACAGCACCCCCTCGGGCAGCGGCGCATGGGGCTCGGCGTCGATGCCGAGGGAGGCCAGATCCTCGGCCCGGACGAGCGCCGCGCCGCAGTAGCCCTCGCAGTGGGTCATGCTGCCGGCCAGGCCCTCCGGCCACTGCGGAGCGCCGCGCTCACCGGGCAGCACGGGCTGCGGGGGCACGCCGAGCTTCTCCATGGCGCGCCGGGCACACGCGCGTACCACGGTGAACTCGCGGCGCCGCTTGTCGACCGCCCGCGCCACCAGCGCCGCCTCCTCCGGGTACAGCGGACCGTCCCCGAACTCCCGGACGCCCTCCTCGCCGAACGCCTCCACCACCACTGCCGACTCCGGCAACAGGTCCTCGATCACTTCGCCTCGGCCTCCCTGGGCAGGATGCGCCGCAGCCGGCCCGGAGGCTGCGGCCGCTTGCGCCATTCGCGGGGGTAGCCCACCGACACCTCCTCGAAGCGGACGCCCTCGTGCCAGGTGGTCCGCGGAATGTGGAGATGGCCGTAGACCATGGTCTCGATGCGGAACCGGCGGTGCCAGTCCGCGGTCAGCTCGGTGCCGCACCACATGGCGAACTCGGGGTGCCACAGCACGTCCATCGGATGCCGGTGCAGCGGGTAGTGGTTGACCGGGACGACGGGCAGGTCGTCCGGGAGTTCGGCGAGCCGGCGTTCGGTCTCGGCGACCCGGGCCCGGCACCAGGCCTCGCGGGTGGGGTACGGGTCGGGGTGCAGCAGGTACTCGTCGTTGCAGATGATCCCGGTGCCCTCCGCGTACGCCAGCCCCTCCGCCTTGGTCGTGCAGCCGGCCGGCAGGAACGAGTAGTCGTACAGCAGGAACAGCGGTGCGACGACCACCGGGCCGCCGGGCCCCTCCCACACCGGGTAGGGGTCCTCGGGCGTGATCACGCCCAGGTCGCGGCAGAGCTCCACGAGGTGCTCGTAGCGGGCGACCCCGCGCAGGGCGACCGGATCCGTCGGATGGGTCCACAGCTCATGGTTGCCGGGGGCCCAGACGACCTTGCGGAACCGGCTCGCGAGCGTCTTCAGCGCCCACCGGATGTCGGCCACGTTCTCCGAGACGTCGCCGGCGACGAGCAGCCAGTCCTCGTCCGACTCCGGGGCCATGGCCTCGACCAGAGCGCGGTTCTCGGGATATCCGATGTGCAGATCGCTGATGGCCAACAGTCGTCCGGCGTGCTGCCCGGCGCGTCGCTCTGCGTCACCGGCCGTCGTCGTCACCTTGTGCCCCCGCTCACGTCGCCACGCTCCGCATCCTCACGAACACACCAGTGCCACCACGAGAACACATTCACGCCTGCGGTTCAAGGTCGAATCGGGCCGCCCGCCCTGTCGGCACCAGCCGCCACCTGCGCCGGAGCACGCCACTACCCGACCGCACGCCTCACGTGAACAAGATCGGAAAATCCGTAACACGCGCGTTGCACGCCGCACCCCCGAGAAGCCGTATGATCGCCCCAACACCACCGCCATGGACGTCCCTTCCGCAGGGCGGTTTTGGTGACCCACCATTCCCCCTGCCCGGGCCGGGCCTGCTTCGCCCTGCCCGCGAACCGTGAAAGGCGGCCTCGCATGGTCTCTCGCGTACGCGTCTGGCTCAACCGCACGTACGCGGAGAACGTGTTCTTCACGGATCAGCTGCGACGAAATCCCAGCGATCGCGCCGTCGAGATCCATGCCACGCACGGTGACGCCGACTCCCCCGTGCTGGCCGCCGCCGACACCGCCGAGCTGGAGCCGGAGGGTCTCTCCCCGGCCGCGTACGTCGAGTACGCGCTCGCCCAGTGCAAGCGCCGCAGCATCGACGTGTTCGTGCCCCGGCTGAACCAGTCGGCCATCGTGGCGCACCGCGCCGACTTCGAGGCGATCGGCACCGCGCTGCTGGCGCCGCCGCCGGAGGCCGTCGCCGTCTTCCACGACAAGGTGATCGCCTACGAGGCCGTGCAGGCGATCGGCGTGCCCGTGCCGCCGTGGTACCGGGCCCGCTCGGCGGACGAACTCGTGGCCGCCGTCGAGGAGTTGGAGGGGGCCGGACACAAGCCCTGCTTCAAGCCGGCGTCCGGCGCGGGCGGCGTGGGCTTCCGCATGATCACCCGGACCCCGTTCTCGCTCATGCACCTCAACGGGTTCCCGAGCGCGTACGTCCAACTGGACATGGTGGTCGGGGCGTTGCAGCAGTCCGACGAGCCGGTCGATCTGCTGGTCATGCCCCGCCTGGAGCAGCCGGAGGTGTCCGTGGACTGCCTCACCGGCCCCGACAACGTCCTGCGGATGGCCATCGGCCGGACGAAGAACGGCCGTCGTCGCGGCTTCACGCTGCACGAGCAGTGGCTGGAGCCGGCACGCCTGATCGCCGAGGGCTTCGGGCTGCACTACCTGTCCAACATCCAGTTCCGGATGTTCGGCGACCAGCCGGTCCTGATGGACGTCAACACCCGCCCGGCCGGCGGACTGCACCAGCTGTCGCTGTGCGGCGTCAACGCGCCCTGGGCGGCGGTGCAGTTGGCACTCGGCGAGGACCCGGGCGAGATCGTCCCGCCGTTCCTGGGGCAGGACTACACGGTGGTGTCGGGCCCGCGGCCGCTGCGCGCGGTCTCGCTTCCGCACCAGCGGCTGGACGAGACCCCCGAGCCGCGACTGCCCGCCATGCCCGCGCCTGCCGACTCCGTCGAGGTGACGCCTGCGGGCGCGGCGGAGGCGCTGCAGCACTAGGCGGTACCAGGGGGCAAGCCGAGCCGGGGGCTGCACGCTCAGCCGGGCGGCCCCCGCCGAGCCGGGCGGCCCCCTCAAAAAACTGAATCTCTTCTCACCGGTATGGACCAATTCCGTCTGTCATCTTGACAGGCGGATTGGTCCATACCAACTTTGATGCGCACCCCCTGCACTCTCTGCACACTCCCCTGCACTCCCGAACACCCCCATATCTTCAGGGAGATCGCGTGCGCACCAGATCCCTCGGACGCCCATGGCGTCGATTCCTCGCCCTGCTCGGCACCGCCGGGCTCGCCCTCGCCGGGGCCGTCGCCCTGCCGGGCACCGCTCAGGCCGCCAACGTCCTCACCAACCCCGGCTTCGAGTCGGGCGCCGTCTCACCCTGGTCCTGTACCGGCAACCTCGGCTCGATCGTCTCCACACCCGTGCACGGCGGCACCAAGGCCCTTGCCGGAGCCGTGAGTTCGAGCGACATCGCCAAGTGCAGCCAGACCGTCGCCGTCCGGCCGAACACCGCCTACGCGCTGACCGGCTGGGTGCGCGGCTCCTACGTCTACCTCGGCGTCGACGGCGGCGCCTCCACCTGGACGTCGTCGCCGTCGGCGTACAGCCCGCTGTCGGTGTCCTTCACCACCGGGGCCGCGCAGACCAGCGCCACGATCTATGTGCACGGCTGGTACGCCCAGGGCACCTATCAGGCGGACGACATCAGCCTCGACGGGCCCGGCGGAGGCGGCGGTTCGGACACCCAGGCGCCGACCGCGCCCGGCACGCTGACCTCGACCGGCAAGACGTCGTCCAGCGTGTCGCTGTCCTGGAACGCCTCGACCGACAACGTCGGCGTCACGGCCTACGACGTCTACCGCGGGTCCACGAACGTCCTCACCGTCTCCGGTACGTCCGCCACGGTCAGCGGGCTGTCCGCGAGCACCGCGTACACCTTCACGGTGAAAGCGCGCGACGCCGCCGGGAACACCTCCGCGGCCTCCAACTCCGTGTCCGTCACCACGAACGCGGGCGGCGGGGGCGGCACCGGGTTCAAGCAGGCGGCGCCCTATCTGTTCGAGGGCTGGGGCGATCCACCGAGCGCGACCACGGTGATGAACGCGACCGGCGTCAAGTGGTTCACCATGGCGTTCATGCTGGACGGCGGCGGCTGCAACCCGATGTGGGACAGCAACCGTCCGCTGACCGGCGGGGTCGACCAGAGCGTCATCAACCAGATCCGCTCGGCGGGCGGTGACATCGTGCCGTCGTTCGGCGGCTGGCAGGGCAGCAAGCTCGGCGCCAACTGCTCCTCGGCGAGCGCGCTGGCGGCCGCGCTGCAGAAGGTGATCGACGCCTACTCCCTCAAGGCGATCGACATGGACATCGAGAACACCGACGAGTTCGAGAACGAGGCCGTGCAGGCGCGGATCCTCACCGCGCTGAAGACCGTCAAGGCGAACAACCCCGGCCTGAAGACCATCGTCACCTTCGGGACGACCACGACGGGGCCGACCTACTACGGCAACCGTCTCATCGAACAGGCCAAGTCCATCGGCGCCGACATCGACGTCTTCACCATCATGCCGTTCGACTTCGGCGGCGGCGCCGACATGTACGGCAACACGGTGAACGCCACGGAGGGGCTGAAGAACAAGCTGAAGTCCACCTTCGGGTGGGACGACGCGACCGCCTACGCGCACATCGGCATCTCCGGGATGAACGGACTGTCCGACCAGCAGGAGAACACCACCCCGGCGATCTGGACGTCGATCCGTGACTGGGCGAACGGCCACCACATCGCGCGGCTCGCCTTCTGGGCCGTCAACCGTGACCGGCCGTGCCCGGGCGGGGGCGTGGTGAGCAACTGCTCCGGCATCAGCCAGAGCACCTGGCAGTTCACCTCGATCACGGCCGGCTTCACCGGCTGAGCAACTCGGCTGCCGGGCAGCTCGGTCGCCCAGAGGATCGGTTGCCGGGCAGCTCTGCACGAGCGAGAAGTCCCTCGGGCTCCGGCCCGGGGGATTTTTCTTTCGTGGAGGGTGTATCAGCGCCCGGGGTGGCTGCTCCTAAGTGTGTAGGGCCCACCGGGGAACGGCTGGGGGAGCACGAGGCCCCGGGGGGGGAGCACAGGGATCAACGGGGGAAGAACGGGAATCGACGGGGGATTCCCGGGGGAACGGGGGATCGGGTCGGTCGGCCGCTGTCACGGGGAGCGACCGACCGACCCGAACCGGGTGCCCAGGTGGCCGTCAGAAGCGTCCCGAACCCCGGTACAGCTCCAGGTCGCCGTCCAGTTCGACCGCGAGGACCGTGGCGTGCGGGTCGAGGTCGGAGCCGGCCGGCGGGTCGATCCACAGCACGCCGACCGCCTCGTGCAGACCGCCGACGACCCGGTGGGCGAGCTCCGTGCCGGTGCCGAGCACCGTGACCCTGCGGACCGGCGTGACCAGACCCCGGACGCCGATCTCGGCACGCGGGATGTCGAACAGGGTGAGGTAGAGGGTGCGGCCGTCGGCGGAGAGGGTGCTGGGCCCGTAGTGGTGCCCGGCCGGCAGCCCCCGCACCGTCCCGTACACGGCCTCGGAGTGCTTACGGATCCACTCCCCCAGACCTTCGAGGCGCTCGACCTGCGGCTGCGGGATGGTGCCGTCCTCCATCGGGCCGACGTCGAGCAGCAGGTTGCCGCCGCCGCCGATGGTCTCGCTGAAGTAGCGGATCAGCTGGGTGAGCGACTTGTGGTTGTGGTCGTGGTGCTGGTAGCCCCACGAGTCGTTGATGGTGAGGCACAACTCCCAGGGCCCGGCGGGCGGTTCGATGGGCGCGCCCTGTTCGGGGGTGGCGTAGTCGCCCTCGCTGAGCATGCGGGCGTTGAAGACGACGTGCGGCGAGTACGAGCGGATCAGCGCGGCGAGCTCCGGGATGCGCCACTGCTCCTCGCTGCGGTCCCACTCGCCGTCGAACCACATCAGGTCGGGCCGGTAGCGGGAGGCCAACTCCCGGATCTGGCCGTCCCGGTAGACGATGAACCGCTCCCAGGCGTCCAGGTCCTCGTCCTCGGCGGAGCACTCGGAGTAGCGGTTGTCCTCCAGCTCCGGCGGGCGGCCCGGCTTGCGCGTGGAGGCGTAGTCGGGGTGGTTCCAGTCGGAGTGCGAGTAGTACAGGCCGACCTTGAGGCCCTTCTCGCGCAGCGCGTCCGCGTAGCCGGAAAGGTAGTCGCGGCCCAGGTTGAGGTCGCCGTACTCCGTGTCCCACAGGGCGACGCCGTCGTGGTGGCGGCTGGTGAGGACGGCGTACCTGGCGCCGGCGCGCTCGAACAGGTCGGCCCAGGCCTTCGGGTCGTACCGGGCGCCGGTGAAGCGCTCGAGCTGGGACATGTAACGGTCGTGCGGGACGATGTCGTCGTAGAACGACCAGGACTCCTGGACGCCGTCGACGGCGTAGATGCCCCAGTGGACGAAGATCCCCAACTTGGCGTCGGTGAACCAGGGTTGCATGGACACGGCTGAACTCCTCCGCAGAGCAGGGCACTTCATGGCGGGGGCGGGCGCGTGGAGTGCACGCCCGCCCCTGGGGGCCGCTGCTAGCGGCCGGTGGCGGCGCGCTCCAGACGGAGCGTCAGGATCTGGAAGGGCCGCAGCGCGATGTCGACTGCGCCGTCCTCAGCGACGACCGCCGGCTCCAGCGGTCGCTCCAGCAGGTCGGTGATCTGCGCGCCCGCGAGCGGGAAGCTCGTGCGCAGGGCGCCGGCGGCCCGACCGCCGCTCGACTCGTAGAGCCGGACGACGACGTCGCCGGACTCGTCGTCGGCGAGCTTCACGGCCTCCACGGTGATGCCGTCGCCGTCCACCGAGACGATCGGCTCGGGCGCGTGAACCGCGTCCGCTGCGTCCGCGACGTCCGCCGCGTTCGCCACCCGGAGCGGGAGGTTCAGGGCGTAGCCCTCGGCGACCGCGTCCTCGATGCTCGCGCCGGGCAGCAGCGCGTAGTTGAAGCGGTGCCGGCCCTGGTCGGCCTCGGGGTCCGGGATGCGCGGGGCGCGCACCAGGCTGAGCCGGACGGTGGTGGTCGTGCCGCCGTCCTCACGGACCGTGCGGGAGACGTCGTGGCCGTAGGTGGAGTCGTTGATGACCGCGACGCCGTAGCCGGGTTCGCCGATGTGCACCCAGCGGTGGCCGGAGACCTCGAACCGGGCCGCCTCCCAGCTGGTGTTGGTGTGGGTGGGGCGCTGGATGTGGCCGAACTGGATCTCGGCGGAGGAGTGCGGGGCCCGGATGTCCACCGGGAAGGCCGCCTTGAGGATCTTCTCCGCCTCGTGCCAGTCGATGTCGGTCTCGAAGTCGATGCGGGGGCTGCCGGCGCGCAGGGTGACGGTCTGGGTGATCGTCGAGCCCTTGCCGAAGGAGCGGGTGATCCGGATCGCGCCGACGAGCGGGTCCTCCTCGACGACCGTCACCGCGTCCGGCTCCAGCAGGTCGGTGTAGCGGTTCTGGTAGTGCTTGTCGATGTCCCAGGCGTCCCAGTAGTTGGGGAGGTCGGTGTGCAGACGCAGCAGGTTGCCCTGGTCGGCGAGGACCTCACGGTTCGCCCGCAGATCGTATACCGAAGACAGTGTGCCGTCTTCCGCGATCTGTACACGAACCAGCCCGTTGTCGAGGACACGGCCGGAGACCGTCACCGGCTGCGGCGGCTGCGCGCCGTCCGCCGGCCCCGCCAGGGGTGCGCTGCCGCTCGCGGGCACCTCGACGTACGCCGGTGCGCCCTCGGGCGTGCGGACCACCTCGGCGCGGTCGAACGGGCTGGTGTTGAACACCCGCGCCGCACCGCCGCCCGGCCGGCCCTCGCCCGCCGGGCCGCCGCCCAGCGCGGCGACCGCCTCGGCCGTCAGCACCTCCAACTCCTGGGCGACACGCGCGTATTCGGCCTCCGCCTCGCGGTGCACCCAGGCGATCGAGGAGCCCGGCAGGATGTCGTGGAACTGGTGCAGCAGCACCGTCTTCCAGAGCCGGTCGAGCTTCTCGTACGGGTAGGCGTAGCCCGGCGCGTGCAGTGCGGCCGTCGTGGCCCACAACTCCGCCTCGCGCAGGAGGTGTTCGCTGCGCCGGTTGCCCTGCTTGGTGCGGGCCTGGGTGGTGTAGGTGGCGCGGTGCAGCTCCAGGTAGAGCTCGCCGACCCAGACGGGCGCGTCCGGGTACTCCTCGCGGGCCTTGGCGAAGAAGGTGTCGGGGTGCTCGACGACGACCTTCGGCGAGCCTTCCAGGTCGGCCAGCCGGCGCGCCCGTTCCATGATCTCGCGGGTGGGGCCGCCACCGCCGTCGCCCCAGCCGAACGGGGCGAGCGAGCGCGTGCCGCCGCCCTTCTCGGAGTAGTTGCGGACCGCCCGGTCCATCTCCTCGCCGCTGAAGCGCGCGTTGTAGGTGTCGACCGGCGGGAAGTGCGTGAAGATGCGGGTGCCGTCGATGCCCTCCCACCAGAAGGTGTGGTGGGGGAACTTGTTCGTCTGGTTCCAGGAGATCTTCTGGGTGAGGAACCAGTCGTTGCCGGCGAGCTTGGCGAGCTGCGGGTAGGCGGCGTTGTAGCCGAAGGAGTCCGGCAGCCAGACGCCCTTGGTCTCGATGCCGAAGTGCTCGATGAAGAACCGCTTGCCGTGGACCAGCTGGCGGGCGATGGCCTCGCCGCCGGGCAGGTTGCCGTCGGACTCCACCCACATGCCGCCGACCGGCGCCCACTGCCCGCGCCGCACCGACTCCTGGATCCGTGCCCACACCTGCGGGTAGTTGTCGCGCACCCACTCGTACTGCTGGGCCTGCGAGCAGGCGAAGATGAAGTCGTCGTACTCGTCGGCGAGCGAGGTGACGTTGGAGAAGGTGCGGGAGGTCTTACGCTTCGTCTCGCGGATGGGCCACAGCCAGGCGGAGTCGATGTGCGCGTGGCCGACGCCGGAGACGGTGTGGGCGCTGGCGTGGGCGGGCCTGGCCAGGACGGGGGCGAGGACCTCGCGGACGGCGGCGGCGGAGCCGGAGACGTCGTCCAGGTCGAGGGCGTCCATGGCCCGGTCCAGGGCGTGCATGATCTCGTGGCGGCGCGGCTCGTGCTCGCCGAGGTGGACCATGAGCTCGCGCAGCACCTGGAGGTCGAGGTCGAGGTGCCAGACCTCCTCGTCGAGGACGGCGATGTCGGCGCGGCGGAATGTATACAGTGGACGGTCGCCTGCCGTCAGTACATCGCCCAGCAGGGTCGGCGCCGAGAAGTCGTTGGCCAGGATGTCCGGGTTGGAGGCCGCCTCGACGAGGTAGTCGATGCTCTCCCCGCCCGTCGCCGGGTTGCCGATCGGCACGTACTGGTTGAGCGGGTTGACCGCCTTGAGCGGCGTCCCGTCGGTGAGGTGGACGAGGGCCTCGGCCTGGTTGCCGGGCCAGTCGCCCACGAAGCCGAGGTCGATCACGGCCTCGACGCGCTTGCCGGCCCACTCGGCAGGCACCTGGCCGCGCATCCGGAACCAGGTGGTGCCCCAGGGCGGGCCCCACGGGGTGTCCATGGCGAAGGGCTTGTAGGCGGCGGCCGCGGCCTCCGCGAAGGGGACCGGCTCCCCCGGCGCCTGCCAGGCCTCGACCTCGAAGGGCACGGTGGCCGCGTAGATCGCGGGCTTGATGCGCTGGTTGTGGACGCGCTCGACGCGCTCCTCGATGCGGCGGCGTTCGTCATGCATGGGGAATCTCCAGAGAGGGACCACGGAGGGCGGGGAACTCGGGGACGGCTAGAGCTAGGGAGAGGGGGACGAGAGAGGAGGGAAAGCGCTTTCTCTCCCGACGGCTACTTAAGGTACGCCAGCCCGGGGTGGACGTCCTTGTACCCCTCCACCAGCCTGCGGGCCACGTTCACCGAGTCGACCAGCGGGTGCAGCGCGAACGCCTTCACGGCCGTCGTGCGGGAGCCGGACTCGGCGGCGGCCAGCACCTCTCGCTCGACGCCCTTCACCGCGCAGACCAGCCCGGTGGCGTGCTCGGGCAGCGGGGCCACGGCCACCGGGTGCGCACCGCCGGCGTCGACCAGGCAGGGCACCTCGATGACGGCGTCCGTGTCGAGCGCCGAGAGGACGCCTTGGTTGCGGACGTTGAGGATCAGGGTGGTGCGCTCGTCGCGGGCGATGGCCCGCATCAGGGCGAGGGCGACCTTCTCGTAGCCGCCGGAGAGGTCGTCGGCGTCGCGCTCGCCGGCGCCGGCCGTCTCGCGGTTCTCGGCCATGTAGGTGGCCTCGCGTTCGGCGCGGGTGCGGTCCCAGGCGGTCAGGGCCGCCGCGTCCGGGCGCTTCATCTCCTCGTAGAAACGGGCCTGCTGGTCGGCCAGGAAGGCGCCGCGGGTCTTCTCGGCCTGCTGGTAGGCCCGGACGGCTTCCCGGTTGAAGTAGTAGTAGTGCAGGTATTCGTTGGGGATCGCGCCGAGCGACTGCAGCCAGTCGACGCCGAAGAGCTTGCCCTCCTCGAAGGAGCCGAGCAGATCGGCGTCGGCGAGCAGCCGGGGCAGTTCGTCGCGTCCGGCGACCCGCAGACCGCGCACCCAGCCGAGGTGGTTGAGACCGACGTAGTCGATCCACGCCTCCTTCGGGTTGGCGCCGAGGACGCGGGCGATACGGCGGCCGAGGCCGACCGGCGAGTCGCAGATGCCGATGACACGGTCGCCGAGGTGCCGGGACATGGCCTCGGTGACGAGTCCGGCCGGGTTGGTGAAGTTGATGACCCAGGCGTCCGGGGCGAGACGGGCCACCCGCCGGGCGATGTCGACGGCGACGGGGACGGTCCGCAGACCGTAGGCGATGCCTCCGGCGCCGACCGTCTCCTGGCCGAGGACGCCCTGCGCGAGGGCCACCCGCTCGTCGTTGGCCCGGCCCTCCAGGCCGCCGACCCGGATCGCGGAGAAGATGAAGTCGGCGCCGCGCAGTGCCTCGTCGAGGTCGGTGGTGGCGGTCACCCGGGGGGCGTCGGGGACGGCGGCGGCCTGTTCATCCAGTACACGGGCGACTGCATACAGTCGACTGTCGTCGAGATCGTGCAGAACGACTTCCGTGACCCGGCCCTCGCCGCGGTCCGTCAGCAGCGCCCCGTACACGAGCGGCACCCGGAACCCGCCACCGCCGAGAATCGTCAGTTTCACACTTGCACCTTTCCTGCCACGACCACCTCGACGCCCGCCTCCTCGAAGGAGGACCGCGTCACCGGATCGACCGGCGTGTTGGTCACCACCACGTCCAGGTCCTCGGGACCGCAGACCTTCGCCATGCCCGTACCCGGGAACTTCGCCGAGTCGGCGAGCAGGACGACCTTGTCACCGGCCTTGATCATGGCCCGTTTCACCGGCACCTCGACGACCGTCGTGTCCATCACCTGCCCGCCCGGGCGCACTCCGCTGGTGCCGAGGAAGAGCCAGTCGGCGTGCAGCTGGCGCAGGTTGTCCTCGGTGAGGAAGCCGACCAGGGAGCGGTACTCGCGACGGACCATGCCGCCGAGCAGCACCAGTTCGATGCCCTCGTCGTCGGCGAGTTCCTCGTAGACCACCAGGTTGCTGGTGATCACGGTGAGCCGGCGGCCGTGCAGCTGCCGGGCCAGCCGGTAGGCGGTGGTGCCGATGTCGAGCAGCACCGACTGACCGTCCGCGACCATGGCCGCGGCCCGGGCCGCTATCGCGTCCTTCTGGGCCACGCGGACCTCGGCGACCTCGGCGAAGGGCTGGTCGCCCTCCTCCGCGACGGCGCCGCCGTGCACCCGGGTGAGCAGGCCGTCCTCCTCGAGTTTGACCAGGTCACGCCTGATCGTGGCCGGGCTCACACCCAGCTGTTCGGAGAGATCCGTCACGGCCGCGGGACCACCGGAGCGCAGGGCCCGCAGGATGAGTTGATGTCGTCGTTCTGCCAGCACGACGTGAACACTACTCGTCATCTTCAATCAAATCTATGCTCACTTCTGCTGAGGTATTGACCAATGTCGCCGATGGGCGCACGATTCCGGTCACCGAAATGAAGAGTTTTGACGAGACGTCCTGACGGCCGGCCCCCGGTCGACGGGCGGACTCGCCCGGCTCTTCCGACGAGAGGGATCTGTGGTGGACGACGACCGGCCCGAGGTACTGCTCACCGGGCTGCTCTTCTACGACCTCGTCCTCACCGGGCTCGGCGGGCCGCCGAAGCCGGGCGAGGAGATCTGGACGGCGGGCATGGGCTGCGGCCCCGGCGGCATCGCCAACCTCGCGGTGGCCGCGTCCCGCTTCGGGCTGCGCACCTCGCTGGCCACGGTCTTCGGCGACGACTTCTACGGCGCCCACTGCCGTGCGGTGCTGGCCGACCAGGAGGGCGTCGACCTGGCGCTCTCCCGGGTGGCGCGGGGCTGGCACACGCCGGTCACCGTCGCCCTCGCGCACGGTCACGACCGGGCCCTCGTCACCCACGGCCAGGAACCGCCGTACTCGCAGGACACCCTGATGGGCGACCCGCCCGAGGCGCGCACGGCTCTCGTGCACCTGGAGGCCGAACCGGTCGCCTGGCTCGCCAAGGCGGCCGCGAACGGCACACAGATCTACGCCGACGTCGGCTGGGACCCCACCCAGCAGTGGTCGACCGACCTGCTCGCCCAGCTCGCCCTGTGCCATGCCTTCCTGCCCAACGAGACCGAGGCGATGGCCTACACCCGCACCGACAGCGCGGTCGCCGCGCTGGGCACGCTCGCGGAGCTGGTGCCGGTGGCCGTGGTCACCCGGGGCGCGGACGGCGCCGTCGCGGTCGATCAGACGAGCGGGGAGTACGCGGAGGTCCCCGCGCTTGACATCGATGTCCTCGACGCGACGGGCGCCGGCGACGTGTTCGGCGCGAGCTTCGTCGCGGCCTCGCTGCGCGGCTGGCCGCTGGTGGAACGGCTGCGCTTCGCGGTGCTCGCCGCCGGGCTCTCCGTACAACACCACGGCGGCGCCCTGGCGGCCCCCGGCTGGTACGGCGTCGACCGCTGGTGGCGCTCGGTGACCGACCCCGAACTGAAGCGGGCGTACGGCTTCCTCGCCGACCGCATCCCGGCCGACGTGGGCCCGCCGGTGCGGTACGCCCCGGTCACCCCGCCGGTCCTGCGGCCCTGACCGCGACCGGGCGAGGACGACACCCCCGTATGCCCCTCGAATTGCACCCCGTCTGCAAAGACGCGAACAGATCCGAAAGGCGGTGGGAGCTGTGCAGCTCTCACGAAGAGGTCTGCTGCGCGCCGGCCTCGCCGGCACGGCGGCCACGGCGCTCGGCGGCCTGGCGACCGGCTGTGCCGTTCCGACCGGCTCCACCGGCAGGAACATGGTCATGTGGTACTGGAGCGGCGGACTGAGTCCGAAGGTCGTCGAGCAGGCCAAGACGCGCTACGACAGCAAGGTGAACCTGCAGGCGATCCAGATCGGCGGTTACTACCGTTCCAAGCTGATGACGACGATGACCGGGCGCGCCCACATCCCGGACATCGCCGGGCTCAAGGGCGAGGACATGGCCTCGTACCTGCCGAACGCCGATCAGTTCGTCGACCTGCGCACGCTCGGGGCGGAGAAGCTCAAGGACCGCTACCTGCCCTGGAAGTGGAACGAGGGCATCGCCGAGGACGGCTCGATGGTGGGCTTTCCGATCGACTGCGGTCCGGTCGCGCACTACTACCAGCCGGCCGCTTTCGAGAAGGCCGGGCTGCCGTCCGAACCCGAGGACGTCTCCAGGGAGCTGGCCACCTGGGACCAGTTCATGGCCGCCGGGGAGCAGCTCAAGAAACGCGTTCCCGGCGCTTTCATCCTCACCGACGCCCTCAGCATCTACGGCATCTCGATCAACCAGACGACCAAGCGGTTCGTCGACAAGGACCGGCACTTCATCGGCGACCAGGAGCATGTGCGCACCGCATGGGCCCGTGCCGTGGAGGCCACCCGGCGCGGACTGGTCTCGAAGATCGTCAACGGGACGCCGGACAACATCTCGGCCACCGAGCGCGGCCTGCTCCCCAGTCAGCTGAACGCCTCCTGGGCGGCCGGTGACATCAAGCTCAACACGCCGAAGACCAAGGGCAAGTGGCGGGTGGCGAGCTGTCCGGGCGGGCCGTCGAACATCGGCGGCTCGTTCCTGGCGATCACCAAGGCGTGCCGCGAACCGGAGCAGGCCTTCGAGATGATCACCTGGATGCTCGACGCGGACAACCAGGCCCAGGGCTTCGTCGACTCGGTCCTCTTCCCCTCGACGCCGGCCTCGTACGCGCTGAAACAACTGCGCGAACCCGATCCGTTCTTCGGCGACCAGATCACCATGGACGTCTTCGGACCTGCGGCGGAGAAGATACCCGTCGCCTACAACAGCCCGTTCGACGTGGCGCTGAAGACCCCGATCGACGACGAGCTGCGGAACTTCTCCGTCCTCGGCAAGGACGAGAAGCAGGCCTGGAAGGACGCCATGAGCAAGTGCCGGCGGATCGCCGACCACCTGGGGGTGAGCTACTGACATGGCTACCGCACCTGTGCTGGACACGCCCCCGCCGCCCGTCGCGGAGACCCCCGCCGTCCGCCCGTCCAAGGGCATCCTGAGCCACTGGCGGCTCTATGCCGCGATCTCGCCCTTCTATCTGCTGTTCCTGGCCTTCGGGCTGATCCCGGTCGGTTTCTCGCTGTATCTGTCCTTCCACCGCTGGGACGGACTCGGCTCGATGGAGTACGCGGGACTCTCGCAGTACCGCTACCTGGTGTCGGACAGCCAGTTCTGGGGCTCGGCCGGCAACACGCTCGTCATCTGGGCGCTGGCCACCATCCCGATGATCTTCCTGTCGATGGTCACGGCCGTGATGCTCAACTCCGCGGTCCGTTTCAAGAACGTTTACCGCTTCGCTTTCTTCCTGCCGAACGTCACCTCGATCGTGGCGGTCGCGATCATCTTCGGCTCGGTCTTCTCCACCAACTTCGGCCTGATGAACGCCGTCCTGCAGGCGGTCGGCCTGGATCAGGTGGCGTGGCTGAACACGCCCTGGGGCATCAAGGTCGCCATCGCCACGCTGATGACCTGGCAGTGGACCGGTTACAACGCGATCATCTTCCTGGCCGGGCTGCAGACGATCCCCGGCGAGCTGTACGAGGCGGCGCGGATGGACGGCGCCGGGCCCGTGCAGACCTTCTTCAAGGTCACGCTGCCGCTGCTGCGGCCGACGCTGCTCTTCGTGCTCGTCATCTCGACCGTCACCGGGCTGCAGACCTTCTCCGAGCCCCAGGTGCTGCTGCAGACCACGGACAACAACTCGTCGTTCGCGGGCGGCCCCGGTCACTCGGGCCAGACCATGGTCCTCTACTTCTTCCAGCAGACCTTCGACAACAACGACTTCGGTTACGGCGCCGCCGTGGCCTGGGGCGTCTTCCTCGTCGTCATCATCTTCTCGATCATCAACTGGCGCCTGGTGCAGCGCCGGGGCGAAGACTAGGAGGCCCCGACCATGTCGTCCATCAAGGGTTCGAACCGCCGGGGCATCGCCCTGCACATCTCACTGATCATCGGTCTGCTGCTCTCGGTCTTCCCGTTCTACTGGGCCGTGATCATGTCGACGCATTCGTCGACCGAGATCTTCTCCTATCCGCCGAAGCTGCTGCCGGGCTCGCACTTCCTGGAGAACGCCCGCCATCTCTTCGACAACGTCGACTTCTTCGGGTCGATGTTCAACTCGCTGCTCGTGGCCTGCTCGGTGACCTTCCTGGTCCTGTTCTTCGACTCGCTGGCCGCGTTCGTCTTCGCGAAGTTCCAGTTCCCGGGCCGACGTGTGCTGTTCGCGCTGATGATGGCGATCTTCATGGTGCCGGCCCAGCTCTCGGCCATCCCGCAGTTCGTGATCATGGCGAAGATCGGCTGGATCGGCTCGATGACCGCGCTGATCGTGCCGGCGGCGGCCAACGCGTTCGGCATCTTCTGGATGCGGCAATACATGAAGAGCGCGATCCACGACGAGCTGCTCGACGCCTCGAAGATCGACGGGGCGGGCTTCATGCGCCAGTACTGGCACGTGGCCCTGCCGGTCGTCCGGCCTGGTCTGGCCTTCCTGGGCATCTTCACGTTCATGGGCCAGTGGAACGACTACGCCTGGCCGCTGATCGCCCTCACCAACCCGGACAACGTCACCCTCCAGGTCGCCCTCTCGCAGCTGAACGGCGTCCACGGCACGACGGACTACGGAATGGTCATGACGGGCGCGCTGCTCGCGCTCATCCCCCTGCTGATCGTCTTCGCGATCGGCGCCAAACAGATCATCGCCGACCTCGGCAAGGGAGCGATCAAGTGACTGACCCGCTGCTGGCGCTCCGCCCCTGGAAGGCACCTGAGGTGACCTCCTGGGGGCGGCTGCCCATGAACGCCGTCGACCGGCGCTCCGGAGCACACTCCCTGGACGGCGACTGGCGCTTCCAGCTGCTGTCCGCTCCGGACGCGCCGGTCGGCGGTGCGTGGTCGTCGACGACCGTGCCCGGGGTATGGACCATGCAGGATACGGACGACCCGCTGCGGGCGACGGTCGACCTTCCGCAGTATCTGAACATCCGTATGCCGTATACAGAATTCCCTCCACTGTCGCCCGCGGACAATCCGACGGGCGTCTACGAACGGGAGATCGACGTCCCCGCCGAGTGGGCCGGGCGCCGGATCGTGCTCCAGGTCGGGGCCGCCGAGAGCGTGCTCCTCGTGCATGTGGACGGGCGGCCCGTCGGCATCTCCAAGGACTCCCATCTGGCCGCCGAGTTCGACCTGTCGGATGTCGTACGCCCCGGCGGGCGGTCCGTCGTACGGTTGACGGTCGTCAAGTGGTCGGACGCCTCGCACATCGAGGACCAGGACCACTGGTGGCACGGCGGCATCACCCGCTCGGTGCTGCTGTACGCCACCGACCCGCTGCACCTGGCCGACGTGAGCGTACGGGCGGCGGCGGACGGGGAGCTGCAGGTCGACTGCCAGGTCCGCGACGCGGGCGGGGCGCTGCCCGAGGGGTGGTACATCAGCGGGGAGCTGGACGGGCTGGCGCTGACGCAGGACGCGGAGTTCGACCTGGCCAACGCCGAGGACGAACGCGTCTCCGACTTCCTCGGCGAGGCGCGTCTGCGGGCGAGCGTGCCCGAGGTGCGCACCTGGACGGCGGAGACGCCCGAGCTGTACGGGCTGACGGTGCGGCTGCACCGCGCCGACGGCTCCGTCGCCGACTCCTCACAGCACCGGATCGGTTTCCGGGACGTGGCGATCGTCGGCCGGGACCTGCTGGTCAACGGGGAGCGGATCTTCATCCGAGGGGTCAACCGGCACGACTTCCACCCGCTGACGGGGCGGACGGTCTCGGCCGACGACATGCGGGCCGACCTGGTGCTGCTCAAGCGTTTCGGCTTCAACGCCATCCGCACCGCGCACTATCCGAACGACCCCGGGCTGTACGACCTCGCCGACGAAATCGGTTTCTACGTGGTCGACGAGGCGGACATCGAGTCCCACGACCACGCCCATGAGATCGCCGACGACCCGCGCTATCTGAACGCCTTCGTCGACCGCGTCTCGCGGATGGTGCTGCGGGACAAGAACCACCCGTCGATCATCATCTGGTCGCTCGGCAACGAGTCGGACTACGGCGCGAACCACGACGCGGCCGCGGGCTGGGTGCGCCGGCACGACACGACCCGGCCGCTGCAGTACGAGGGGGCCGCCAAGCGCGGCTGGGCGGATCCGAAGGTCGCCTCCGACATCGCCTGTCCGATGTACGCGCCCCTGGAGGACTGCGTGGCGCACGCACTGTCCGGGGAGCAGACCAAGCCGCTGATCCAGTGCGAGTACTCCCACGCGATGGGCAACAGCAACGGCACGCTGGCCGACCACTGGGCTGCCATCGAGGCCACCCCGGGTCTTCAGGGCGGGTTCATCTGGGAGTTCTGGGACCACGGCATCCTCCAGGGTGTGAACGACGGAAGACCGGTCGGGCGTGGGGGCGCCGGACTCTACGACAACGGTGTCACCACACCCGGCTACCGCTGGGCGTACGGCGGCGACTTCGGCGAGAAGGACCACGACGGCGCCTTCATCGCGGACGGCGTCGTCTTCCCCGACCGCACCCCGAAGCCGGTGATGTACGAGCACCGTGAGCTCGCCGCGCCGGTGCGCCTGCAGGGCTTCCGGCACGAGGGGCTGGTCCTCTCCAACCACCAGCACTTCCGCGGCCTGGAGTGGCTCGCGGGCGAGTGGCAGCTGTCCCTCGCGGACGGCCCGACGCTCACCGCGACCGCCGAACTGCCCGACCTGCGGCCGGGCGAGACGACCGTGGTGCCGGTGCCGTTCACGCTGCCGGAGGACGGCGGCGAGGCGTGGCTGACGCTGCGGGTGACGACGGCGGAGGACCTGCCGTGGGCGCCGCGCGGCACGGAGGTGTGCGCGCCGCAGGTGCGGTTGCGGGCGGCCGTGCCGACCCTGGACGCCGAGCCTCTCGGGCAGGTCGAGACCGCGGGGCCCGTCGAGCTCGACGACGACGGACTCCTGGTCCACCCCCTGCTGGCCGCCGCGCCGACGCTGTCGCTGTGGCGGGCGCCCACCGACAACGACGAGTTGGGCGGGATGGCGCTGCGCTGGCGGACCTGGGGCCTTGACTCCCTCGTGCGCAAGCTGGTGTCCGTCCGCCGCGACGGCGACGTGACGACCGTCTTCTCCGAGTACGCCGGCGCCACCGGCGTCGTACGGCACCGGCAGGTGTTCACGCCGGTCGAGGGCGGCATCCGGATCGACGAACAGGCCGAGCTGCCCGAGGAGTTCGACGACGTGGCGCGGGTCGGCACGGTCTTCGAGACGGTCGCCGGGCCGGACCTGCTGGAGTGGTTCGGGCAGGGCCCCTGGGAGTCGTACCCCGACCGCAGCGGCGGCGCGCCGGTGGGCCATCACTCCGTCCCCGTCGACGAGTTGTTCACTCCGTACCTGCGTCCGCAGGAGAGCGGCGGCCGGCACGGGGTGCGCAGCTTCACGCTCTCGGCGCCGGACGCCACCGGTCTCGCGGTCACGCTGGACGAGCCTCGCCAGGTCTCCGTCACGCGCTACCGCGCCGCGGACCTGACCGCCGTCGCCCACCATGACGAACTCGTGCCCCGCGCCGGCTGCGTGGTGCACCTCGACGCGGCGCACCGCGGTCTCGGCACGGCCTCGTGCGGCCCCGACACCTTCCCCTCCTACCTCGTCGCACCGGGCGTCCACCGCTGGAGCTGGACCCTGCGCGTCCTGTAACACCCGTTCTCTACACGGACTTTCCTACGGAGCACATGTGTGTACTTCGCATGCCCAAAATCCGGGCGAGGCCGCGCAGGCCGGTGCCGGAAGACGCGGATTCCTGAGGGCCACCGCCCTGCTCGGGGCCGCCGCCACGGCCGGCGCCGTGCTGCCGGCCACCGCTGAGGCCGCCTCCCCCGAGGCGGCCTCAGCCAAGTGGCGCCCCGATGCCGACAGCCGCCGCTTCACGCTCGCGGTCATGCCCGACACGCAGTACCTCTTCGACGGTCCGAGCATCGACAAGGAGCCGATCGAGGCGTCCCTGCGCTATCTGCTGGAGCACGGCCGGGACGAGAACATCGTGTTCCTGTCCCACCTCGGCGACCTGACGGAGAACGGCGCGACGAACGAAGTCGCCGCGATCAGCGAGGCGTTCGGGCTCCTCGACCGGCGCGGGGTCGGCTACAGCGTCCTGGCCGGCAACCACGACGTGAAGTCGTCGACGACCGACCAGCGCGGCGCGACCCCGTACCTGGACGCCTTCGGTCCGCAGCGCTTCCAGGGGAAGTCCACCTTCGGCGGGGCCTCCCCCGACGGCTACAACACCTTCCATCTGTTCCGGGCGGCCGGCCGGGAGTGGATGGTGCTGGCGCTGGACTGGCGGCTGTCGGACAAGGGCTACGCCTGGGCCGCCGACGTCCTGGCCCGGCACCCGAGGACGCCCGTCGTGCTGACCACGCACGAGCTGGTCGTCGAGGACGACGCACTCTCCGCGTACGGCCGGCAGCTGTGGGACCGGCTCATCGCGGACCACGACCAGATCTTCCTGACGCTCAACGGGCACTACTGGCCCGCCGGTCGGGCAACGCGCAAGAACGCGGCGGGACATGACGTCCATCTGCATCTGACGAACTATCAGAACCGTTACTTCGGCGGCGCGGCGATGATCCGCCTCTACCGCTTCGACCTCGACCGGAACGTCATCGACGTGGAGACCGTCTCCCCGTGGATCCTCGGCCGGGCCGCGAAGGGGCTCAACGAGCTGGAGCGGCAGGAGATCGAACTCAGCGGCGACGCCGACCGGTTCTCGGTCGACATCGACTTCGCCGACCGCTTCTCCGGCTTCGCCCCGGTGCCGGCCCGGGCGGCGCGTCCGGTGTCGTCGATGCTGGTGCGGGGCACGGTCGCCTACTGGCGGTTCGACGGCCACGACGACGGCACGGCGGTCGCCGGCACGGTCCGCGACCTGTCCGGGCGCGGCAACGACCTCAGTCCGGTCAGAGTCGGCGGCGGCGCGCTCACCTGGTCGTCCGACCACCACCCCGACCAACCCGGCCACGGCAGCCTGGAGTTCCAGGGCTACAAGTCGCCGCTGAGGGGTGCGTACCTGAAGACGGTCGACGGCGCCCCGCTCAACTCGGCGACTTTCAAGGCCGGTTACACCATCGAGGCGTTCTACCGGCTGCCCGCCGACTGGGACCCCTCGCACCACGCCTGGTCCGGTCTGGTCAGCCGCACCGGAACGGGCGGCGCGGCCGGCAAGACCGCCGACGATCCGGACGAGCCGATCGCCACGCTGTCCCTCTCCGACGGGCCCGGCCCGCAGTGGGCGGTCCGCCCGCTCAACCAGGAGGGGATCGCCACCAACTGGGGTGACGAGACCGCCCGGGAGAAGTGGTGGCACGTCGCCGTCGTCAACGACGGCAAGCACACCACGATGTACGTCCAGGGCTGCCCGGTGGCCCGCAATCCGCACGCCACCGCCGTCGGGCTCACCTCGGTCGGGCTGCCCTGGCTGCTCGGCGGCTACGAGTACGCGGGCCGGATCGACCAGATTCTGCACGGCCGCCTCGGTGACGTCCGCATCGTCGAACGTGCGCTGCCCGTCACCTCCTTCATGAACCACTGACCCCCTTCACGAGGATCACCGTGACCGAGCAGCAGCTGCCCGCCTGGGCCGATCCGTCCGTCTCCCCCGCCGCTCTCGACGCCCAGGGCGTGTCGAGGCGCGGACTTCTGCGCAGCGCCGGCCTGTTCGGCGCCGCGTTCGCCCTCGGCGGGGCGGCCACCCCGGCCGTCGCCGCCGCGGGCCAGGGCTACGGCGGTGAGGACCCGCGCCTCGCCTACCTCGTCGGCGACCACCACGTCCACTCCGTCTACAGCCACGACGCCAAGTACACCTTCTCCCAGCAGGCCCAGGCCGCCGCCAGGTACGGCCTCGACTGGATGGTGTTCAACGAGCACTCCAACTTCGGGCACGCCCACTACGGCGCCGCGATGGAGCACAAGGAGATCCTCAAGGCCCGCGCCGACAACCCGCGCCAGCTGATCTTCCAGGGGCTGGAGTGGTACATCCCGGCGGCCGAGCACTGCACGGTGTTCGCCGCGCCCGGCCCGCACGAGGTGGACCTGCTCACGCAGTTCGAGCTCGCCTACGACGGCAAGCTCCTGGGCTACACCGAGGGCGCGACCGGCGCGACCGACACCGCCCGTAACGAAGCGCACGCGGTCAAGGCCATCAAGTGGCTGGCCGAGCAGCGCCGCAAAGGCTACGTGGACGACGTCCTCGTCCTCGCCAACCACCCGCTGCGGCTCGGCATCGACTCCCCGCACGAGATGCGGGCCTGGCGCGACGCGGCCCCCGAGATCATGATCGGCATGGAGGGCGCGCCCGGCGCCCAGGGCGCGGCGATCCCCGGCTGGCGCGCATCGACGTCCATCCGCGGCGAGTACGAGAACAAGCCGTCGGCGCAGTCCTGGGCGGGCTACCCGGCGAACGCCTACCTCACCTACGGCGGCTTCGACTGGGCCACGGCGACCGTCGGCGGGCTGTGGGACTCGATGCTGGCCGAGGGCCGGCTGTTCTCGATCACCACCAACTCCGACAACCACCGGACCGTCTTCGACACCTGGAAGAACGGCGACTGGCCGGCCGGGCAGAACTTCGACAACACCGGCAGGCTGCCCGACCCGGTGAACACCGACACCCCGCAGGCCGGCAGCGACTTCTGGCCGGGCCAGTTCAGCCGCACCCATGTGGGCGTGACCCGCTACGGCTACCGCGCGGTGATGACGGGCCTGCGCGAGGGCCGGGTCTGGCTGGACCAAGGGCATCTGCTCGACGGCCTCGAGGTGCGGCTGCGGCGGGAGCACAGCAACGGGCGGGGCGTCACCCTCGGCGGCCGACTGCGGGTCCGCAAGGGCGAGAAGCTCACCCTGAACATCACGGTCACCAGCACCTCCCGTCCCAACCCCCAGGGAATCCTCCCGGAGTTGGCGCACGTGGACGTGATCCGGGGCGCGGTGCGCGGCGCGGTGTCCGACCGGGACGCCTGGCAGGCGCCCGACACCAAGGTCGTCCACACGACCGACGTGAGCGGCCGCAAGGGGACCTACACCCTGCGCGTCACGGTGCCGGTGGGCGACGAGTCCTTCTACGTCCGGCTGCGCGGCAGCGACGGCAACCGCAACGGAACCGGTTACCTGGGTGCCTCCGTGGACCCGCACGGCCCGATCCCCCACGACCCGGGCAACGGCGACCCGTGGGCCGACACCTGGTTCTACTCCAACCCGATCTTCGTGGACGTCGTGCGCTGAGGCACCCCCGAATGAGGCGCGGGGAACCGCGCGGCCAGCAACGACGGTCGCGCGGTTCCCTACGGCGTCAACCGCTACGGCGTGTTGCGGAAACCGTTCTCAGACATAGAACCGCGAGAGGCTCTGCAGCACGGCTGCCGGCTTCGCGCCCCCCTCGATCTCGATCGCCCCGTCGACGGTGATCTGCACGCCGCCCGGCACCTCCTCGACCTCGGTCAGCTTCCCGACGAGACGGATGCGTGAGCCGACCTTCACCGGCGAAGGGAACCGCACCTTGTTCAGCCCGTAGTTGACCTTCGTCGTGACGCCCTGGACGTCCAGCAGCTCGGTGAACAGCGGGATGAAGAGGGAGAGGGTCAGGTAACCGTGGGCGATGGGAGCGCCGAAGGGCCCTTCCTTCGCCCGCTCGGGGTCGACGTGGATCCACTGGTGATCGCCGGTCGCGTCGGCGAACGTGTCGATGCGCTCCTGAGTGACCTCGATCCACTCGCTGGTGCCCAGGTCGCTGCCGGCCAGCTTCTTCAGCTCGTCGATGCCGTTGACGGTGATGCTCATATTCCGTTCCTCACAGGTGAGTTGCCTTCAGGACTTGGTGCCGAACCGGGAGCGCACCCGGGACTTCAGGAGCTTTCCGGAGGCGGTGCGCGGAAGTTCGTCCGCCACCACCACGGACTTGGGGATCTTGTACTTGGCGAGCCGCCCGGAGAGCGAGGCCAGCACCTCGTCGGGGTCGAGCGACGCGCCCTCCCGGGGCACCACGACCGCGCGCGGGACCTCGCCCCACTTGTCGTCCGACACGCCGATGACCGCGCACTCGACGATGTCGGGATGGGCGAGGAGCAGGTCCTCGATCTCGGCGGGGTAGATGTTCTCCCCACCGGAGATGATCATGTCCTTTATACGGTCGACGATATGCACGTAACCGTCTTCGTCGATCCGGGCCGCGTCCCCGCTGCGGAACCAGCCGTCGGCGAAGGAGGCGGCCGTCTCCTCGGGCAGCCCCCAGTAACCGGGCATGACGTGCGGCCCGCGCACGACGACCTCGCCGGTCTCGCCGACGTCGACCGGGGTGAGGTCGGGCCGCAGGACGCGTACGTCGCTGAAGAAGTGCGGGACGCCGGCCGAGCCCGCCTTGCTGATCGAGTGCTCGGCGTCCAGGAACAGGGTGCCGGGGGCGGCCTCGGTCATGCCGTAGCCCTGCAGGAAGGTGAGCCCGCGCTCCTGGTAGGCGGCGATCAGCGGCGTGGACACCGGCGAGCCGCCGCAGGTCAGGATCCGCAGGGAGGACAGGTCGGCGTCCGGCCAGCGCGGATGCCGGGCCACCTGCTCGAACATCGTCGGCACCCCGAACATGAAGGTGATCCGGTGCCGGGCGATCAGGTCGAAGGTGGCCTCCGGGTCGAAGGCCTCGACCAGGACGCAGCAGCCGCCCTTGAGGAGCACGGGGAGCGTCAGCATGTTCAGGCCGGCGGTGTGGAACAACGGCGCGGAGACCAGGGCGCGTTCGTCGGCGATCAGGTCGGTGTCGACGAGGACGTTGATCGCGTTCCAGGTGAGGTTGCCGTGCGTGAGCATGGCGCCCTTGGGACGGCCGGTCGTGCCCGAGGTGTACATGATGATGCAGGTGTCGTCGGGGGTGACCGGCGTGTCGATCGGCTCGTCGGAGGCCTCGGCGAGCGCCTCCTCGTATTCGGCGCCGACCTCGACGTACGTCCGGACGTCCGTGTTCCCTGGCAGTCCGGCGACCAGGCCCGCGTGCGTGGGGCCGTAGACGAGGGCCTTGGCTCCGGAGTCGGCGATCTGGTAGGCGATCTCGGGGCCGGCGAGCCGGGTGTTCAGGGGGACGAACACCGCGCCGAGTGTGCCGGCGGCGAACAGGGTCTCCAGGTAGGAGGGGTGGTTGGGGCCGAGGTACGCGATGCGGTCGCCGCGCCGCACGCCCCGGGCCCGCAGGGCGTGGGCCAGGCGCGTGGTGCGTGCATACAGTGTGCGATAGTCCGTCGACTGCTCACCGTGTACCAGGGCGGTGCGGTGCGGGGTCTTGCGGGCCCGGCGTGCGGGCCACGACCCCAGTCCCTCGTTGCGCATCTTCCACGCCCCTTACGGTGTGGTCAGCCCGAGCAGCCGGGCGGCGTTCTCCTTGAGGATCTTCGGCTTCACGTCGTCCTTGATCGTCAGCTTGTCGAAGTCGGCGAGCCAGCGGTCGGGGGTGAGGACGGGGAAGTCGGAGCCGAAGAGGACCTTGTCCTTGAGCAGTGTGTTGGCGTACTGCACGAGCTGCGGCGGGAAGTACTTCGGCGACCAGCCGGACAGGTCGATGTGCACGCCCGGCTTGTGCGTGGCGACGGCGAGGGCCTCGTCCTGCCAGGGGAAGGACGGGTGCGCCAGGATGATCTTGAGATGCGGGAAGTCGGCCGCCACGTCGTCCACGTGCAGCGGATTGGAGTACTTGAGCCGGATCCCGCCGCCGCCCGGGACACCGGCGCCGATGCCCGTCTGACCGGTGTGGAAAAGGGCGATGGAACCGGTTTCCTCGATCACCTCGTACAGGTCGTACGCGACCGAGCGGTCGTTGGGGAAGAAGCCCTGGATGCTGGGGTGGAACTTGAAGCCCTTCACCCCGTACTCCTCGACCAGGCGCCGCGCCTGGCGCACGCCGGCCTTCCCACGGAAGGGGTCGATGGAGGCGAAGGGGATGAGGACGTCCGCGTTGGCGGCCGCCGCCTCCGCGACCTCCTCGTTCGGGACGGGGGCCGTGCCGGTCGCGGACTCGGCGTCCACCGTGAAGATCACGGCGGCCATCTTCCGCTCCCGGTAGTAGGCCGCCGTCTCCTCGATCGTCGGCTTCCGCTTGCCCTCGACCTTGAAATAGGCGGAGGACGCGTCGTGCAGATCGTCATCCAGCGAGGAATGCCCCTTGGAGGACACCTCCGCGTGGGTGTGGACGTCGATCGCGACCAGTTCGTCGACGTTCATGGAGGGACTCATCACGCCTCCGGGAACTTGGGGGCCGGGATGCCGACCGTCTGGAGTTCGGCGCCGACCGAGGTGGGGAAGACGTCGGCCAGGCTCTCGGGGGTCCAGCCGCCGTCGGCGTAGGCCGCGCGGATCTCCTGCGGATGCGACCAGAGTGCCACCTTGTCGCCGCCGATGCCGATGGCCTGGCCGGTGATGCCCCGGGCGGCCTCGGAGGCCAGGAAGGGCACGAGCGCGGCGCAGTCCTCGGGGGTGCCGAAGCCCTCGCCCTTGCGCAGGAAGTCCGGGAACGGCTCGCCGTTCTTCAGCGCCTCGACGTACGGCGCGAACGCCGGGATGGTCTCGGTCATCGCGGTCGCGGCGACCGGGACGATCGCGTTCACGGTGATGCCGGCGCGGCCCAGTTCCATCGACCAGGTGCGGGCGAACGCGGCGATTCCGGCCTTGGCGGCGGCGTAGTTCGTCTGACCGAAGTTGCCGCGCTGACCGGCCGGGGAGCCGACGAGGATCAGCGTGCCGCCCTCGCCCTGCTCGCGCATCCGTACGGCGGCGGCGCGGGCGCAGGTGAAGGTGCCCTTGAGGTGGGTGGCGATCACCGCGTCGAAGTCGTCGTCGGTCATCTTCCACAGCACCTTGTCGCGCAGGATGCCCGCGTTGGTGACCAGGACGTCGAGCCGGCCGAACTCCTCCACGGCGCGGCTCACCAGCCGGTCCGCGGCCTCGGCGGTGCCGACCGGAACCACCTCGGCGACCGCCTTGCCGCCGGCCTCGACGATGGACTTCACGGCCTGCTCGGCGACGGCCTCGTCGACGTCGTTGACGACCACGGACGCGCCGCGGGCGGCCAGGGCCTGAGCGTAGGCGAGGCCGAGGCCCCGGCCGCTGCCGGTGACGACGGCGACCTTGCCGGAGAGATCGATGCTGGGCACGACGGTGTCCCTTCACATGGGGTGCGACTTCGAGATCGAAGCTAAGAGCAATAATTGTTGTCGTCAATAGTTGTTGTCCACCTACGGGTGCGCCATGCTGGAATCTGTACGAAGAACCACCCCGAGATCCACCCCCGGAAGGGGCCGAGCCCAGGGAGCCTGCCATCGCCCGCCAGGACAACGCCGTGAACGCCGCCCCGATCGACGCGGACGAGCCGTGGATGCGCGCGCTGCACGCGGACACGGGGTACCTGCTCTACCGCCTGGGGCTGCGCTCGGGGCAGGTCTTCAACACGTTCCTCCAGGAGTCGGGGCTGCGGCTGCGCCACTACGCGGTGCTGCGCTTCCTCGCCACCTCCGAACGCGCCCTCCAGCGCGAACTGAGCGCACGGCTGGGCTATGACCCCAGCGCCATCGTCGGCCTGGTGGACGACCTGGAGAAGCTGGGCTTCGCCGAGCGACGCCCGGCCCCGGACGACCGTCGCAGCCGCATCGTCGCCCTCACCGAGGACGGCCGTGCCTTCCTGCGCGGCACCGACGAGGCCGGCCTGCGCGTGACGAACGAACTACTGGACCCACTGGACCCGGCCGAACGCGAGACACTGCACAGACTGCTGCTGCGGATCGCCGAGGACGGACTCGCCTGATGCCGTGAGGAGGACCACCTGATGGGTCAGACGGGCCGGATGAGCCAGATGGATCAGATGGATCAGGCGGGCCAGATGAGCGAGACGGACCAGACGGACGACATCGGCGAGGTCGGCGAGATCGGCGAGATGGGCGCGATGGGCCAGGGCGCACTCGGCGGGCACTCCCGCTCCGCGCCGGACCGGCTGCTCGCCGTGCTCGCCGCCTTCGACCACACGCATCCCGCGCTGTCCCTGACCGACATCAGCCGCCGCGCCGGGCTGACGCTCTCCACCGCACACCGGCTGGTGGCCGCGCTGACCGAGTGGGGCGCTCTGGAGCGGGACCCGTCCGGGGCGTACCACGTGGGGCTGCGGCTGTGGGAGGTCGCGGCGCTCGCCCCGCGCGGCCTGGCGTTGCGGCAGGTCGCGCTGCCGTACTTGGAGGACCTGTACGAAGCCACGCACGAGAACGTGCAGTTGGCGGTGCGGGACGGATCCGAGGTCGTCTACACCGAGTGGCTTTCGGGGCGTTCGGCGGTCGGTGTGCACATCCGGGTGGGCGCCCGCTGGCCCCTGCACGTCACCGGCGTCGGACTCGCGCTGCTGGCACACGGCAGCTCCGAGCTCCAAGAGACCTACTGCGCAGGGACGTTGGCGTCCTACACCGCGCACACCATCACCGATCCGGGGCGGTTGCGCCGGGTGCTGGCCGAAGTACGGCGCACCGGCGTCGCGGTGAGCAGTCGTCAGGTCACGGAGGACGCCCTGTCGGTGGCCGCTCCGGTGCGCGGTCCGGGCGGTGCGGTGGTCGCCGCCGTGTCGGTCGTCGTGCCGCACGCCGACGCGCAGGTCCCGATGCTGGCACCCGCCGTACGCCTCGCGGCCCGCGGGATCTCGCGGGCGCTGGGCTGGCAGCCTGAGGGCAGACGGGAGTGAGTCCCGGGGCCGTGAACCGGGGTGTTGGGTGCCAGGTGTTGGGGTGCCAGGTGTTGGGTGTTGGGTGTTGGGTGCCGGCGTGGTCTGCGAGTACGAAACAGGTTGGTGGTCTCGGGATCGCCCGGCGAGAATGCCCAACCATGATCGAGATCGGTTCGCTGGTTCCGGAGGACCGCGCCGCCTGGGAAGTGCTGGCGCGCGGCTACAAGAGGTTCTACCGCACAGAGGTGCCCGACGAGGGCTACAAGGAGATGTGGCGGCGCCTGCTGGACGGCGCAGAGGTGCACACCGTCGGCGCCCGGGCTGACGGGAGGCTGGTGGGCATAGCGCACTACCTGTTCCACCCCTCGGGCTGGATGGCGGACAGCTGCTACCTCCAGGACCTCTACGTCGACGAGGCCGCGCGCGGCCAGGGTGTGGCACGGGCGCTGATCGAGCGGGTGGCCGACGCGGCGCGCGAGCGAGGTGCCGCCCGCCTGTACTGGAACACCCAGGAGCACAACGCCACCGCCCGCGCCCTGTACGACAGGGTCGCGAACTTCAACGGCTTCATCCGCTACGACTACCCGCTCACGTAAGAGTCACGGCAGGAGCCACGGCAGGAGCCGCAGCAGGAATCGCAGAAGGAGCCGCGGCAGGAAGTCGCAAGAGGAGTCGCGTGGGACTCACGTCGGAGTCGACCGCATGCCGCTGGAGTCCACCGCATGCCGTCGGCTCCGACGACCGTGGCGCGCCCGGGACGGCGCATCAGGCGGGCCCCGCTCACGCTGCTCGGACGCGCCCCCGGCGCGCGTCCGGCGCGCGTCCGGCGCGCGTCCGGCGCGCGTCCGGCGCGTCCCCGGTACCGCGGGCGAAAGCGCCTCTCAGGCCGTCCTCACAGGAATCTCAGACGGCGACCGGCGGATTCAAAGGATCGCCCCATCTAGGAGGCGCAGGATGCACGCGCAGAGGTGGACAACTCAGGAAGGCGTGCCGTGGGCGTCTCGCACATATCGAACCGGTCCGAGCAGCAGTCGCAGGGGTGGTCCCGGCGCGGGATCCTGGCCGTGCTCGGCGCGGTGCCGGCCGTCGCGCTGACCGGGTGTTCCGGGTCGGCGGACGCCTCGGAGAACACGACGGGGACGTCGGCCTCGGCGTCGACGAAGGCCTCGGCGGCCGCCCCGCAGCCGGTGATCTCGGTCACCCCCGCGGACGGAACCACGAAGGCCGCCTTCACCAGCCCCGTCGAGGTCACCGTGACCGGCGGCACGCTCGCCGCCGTGAAGGTGACGGGCAACGACGGCTCGACGCTGGCCGGCTCCCTGGACGCGGCCGGGACCAAGTGGACGTCGACGACCAATCCGTACTCCGGCACCAAGTACACGGTCACCGCGCAGGCAGAGGGCGCCGCCGCGCAGACGGCCACCTTCACCACCAAGTCCCCCGGTGAGACCTTCGTCGGCTACTTCACCCCCGAGGCGAACTCCACCTCCGGCGTCGGCATGCCGGTCTCGATCAACTTCTCGCACGCCGTGTCGGACAAGGCCGCCGTGCAGAAGGCGATCACGGTGACCGCCGAGCCGGCCGTGGACGTCGTCGGGCACTGGTTCAGCGACACCCGGCTCGACTTCCGGCCTCAGACGTACTGGGCGGCCGGAACGAAGATCACCCTCGGTCTGCGGTTGAAGGACATCGAGGGATCGGATGGTGTCTACGGTATGCAGTCGAAGGACGTCACCTTCCACATCGGCCGCGCGCAGATCAGCACGGTGGATCTGTCGAGCAAGGAGATGGTGGTCAAGCGGGACGGCGCGACGCTGGCCACCTATCCCGTCTCCGGCGGCGACTCCGACCACACCACCTGGTCCGGGATCATGGTGATCAGCGAGCGGTTCAAGCAGACCCGGATGGAGTCCTCCACGGTCGGCCTCGGCGACGAGTACGACATCTCCGACGTCCCGCACGCCCAGCGGCTGACCACCTCCGGCACCTTCGTCCACGGCAACTACTGGGCCTCGACCTCGGTGTTCGGCAGCCAGAACACCAGCCACGGCTGCATCGGCCTGCACGACGCCAAGGGCGCGAGCGACAGTTCCGTGCCCGGCTACAAGTTCTACGAGAGCTCGATGCTCGGCGACGTGGTGATCGTGAAGAACTCGGGCGAGAAGACCGTCGACCCGGCCAACGGTCTCAATGGCTGGAACCTGTCCTGGGCGGACTGGAAGGCCGGCAGCGCGCTCTAATCCCTTCGACCCCCCTCACCGCCTGACCCCTCACGGCCTGGCCCCCTCACGGTTCGGCCCCGTCGCGGTTCGGCCCCCTCACGGTTCGGTTCGTTTGCGCGGTTCGGTCCGACTACACGGTTCAGCCCGTTTGCGTGGTTCACGCCGTGAACTTCCGTGCACCGAAAGGACTTTCTTCGCTTTAACTCTTGACGCCTCTCGGGACGGAGAGCACATTGGGCCCACTTTGAGAGCGCTCTCAAACGCTGTCGAAGGCACCCGCGCCCATCACTCCGTACCCGAGAGGCACCCCCCATGAGTGCAACCTCCGGCATACCCAGAAGGCGACGCGCGCTCATCGCCGTACTCAGCACGCTAGGCCTGGCGGCCGCCGCCGCGGCGGTCGTCACCCTGCCCGCGAACGCCTCCGCGCCCACGCCCCCGACCGGCTGGACGCAGGTCTTCCTCGACGACTTCACCGGTGCCGCCGGCACCGGCGTCAGCACCTCCAACTGGCAGTACAGCACGGGGACTTCGTACCCGGGCGGGCCCGCCAACTGGGGTACCGGCGAGGTCGAGACGATGACCAACAGCACCAGCAACGTCTCGCTCGACGGCAACGGCAACCTGCGCATCACCCCGTTGCGCGACTCCGCCGGCAACTGGACCTCGGGCCGCATCGAGACCAACCGCACCGACTTCCAGCCCCCCGCCGGCGGCAAGCTGCGCATCGAGTCCCGCCTGCAGATGCCGAACGTGACCGGAACCGCCGCCGAGGGCTACTGGCCCGCGTTCTGGGCGCTCGGCGCGCCGTACCGGGGCAACTACCAGAACTGGCCGGGTGTCGGCGAGTTGGACATCATGGAGAACGTCCAGGGCCTGAACAAGGTGTGGGCGACGATGCACTGCGGCACCAACCCGGGCGGCCCGTGCAACGAGACGACCGGCATCGGGAACTCCGTCGCGTGTCCCAACACGACCTGTCAGTCCGGCTTCCACACCTACACGATGGAGTGGGACCGCTCGGTGACCCCCGAGACGATCCGCTGGTATGTGGACGGGGTCAACTTCCACACGGTCACCGCCAACCAGGTCGACGCGACCACCTGGACCAACGCGACGAACCACGGTTACTTCATCATCCTGAACGTGGCGATGGGCGGCGCGTTCCCGGACGCCTTCGGCGGCGGGCTGGACAGCGCCACCGTGCCGGGACACCCGATGGTGGTGGACTACGTACAGGTGCTCCAGGCCGCGGGCAGTGGAACCGGTACCACAACGCCTCCGCCGACCGGCAGCCGTGACGCGTACAGCACGATCCAGGCCGAGTCGTACAACAGCCAGTCGGGCACGGCCACCGAGACCACCACGGACACCGGCGGCGGCCAGGACATCGGCTCCCTCGCCAACGGCGACTGGGCGCTGTACCAGGGCGTCAACTTCGGCTCCACGGCCGCGACCCAGTTCAGCGCACGGGTCGCCAGCGGTGCGGCCGGCGGGGTCAGCGGACTGGTCGAGGTACGCCTCGACAGCCGTACCAGCACACCCATCGGCAGCTTCTCGGTGGCCAACACCGGTGGCTGGCAGACCTGGCGGACGATCCCGGCGAACATCAGCTCCGTCACCGGCACCCATGACGTCTATCTGACCTTCACCAGCGGCCAGTCGGCCGACTTCGTGAACGTCAACTGGTTCACCTTCGGCCACTGAACCACCGAGCCACCGAACCACCGAGTTACCGAACCACCGAGTTACCGAGCCACCGAGTTACTGAGTTACTCAGCCACTCAACGACTCGGCTACCGGGCACCCGGCAATTCCCCTGGCGGCGCCGGGCGGTTGACCCCCACGTACACGTCAACCGCCGGCGTCGCCGCGCTGCTGCTGTGCAGGGGGTGGCGCGGTGCCGGTGAGGTGAGTCCGGGCGACCTTGCGGAAAGCGGTTACGAGACGGCTTCGGTCGTCCGCGCGGGTCGCCAGGACGACCTGGCTCGGCGCTACGCCTGCGAGGGGCACGCTGGTCAGGTCGGGCCGGAGGACGAATCCCGGGGCGGCTGCCGAGACGGCCACCGTCTGTCCTGCCGCGACGAGTTCGAACTTGTCCTCGACCTCGTCCACGTACGGCCCGTCCGGTACCGGGAGGCCGTCGGGACGCGGTTCCAGGCGCCAGAAGGCGGCCCAGGCGGGGTCGGAGCCCCGCATCCGCGGCATGGGCTCGCCGGCGAGGTCGTCGACGGTGACGGACTCCTTGCCGGCCAGGCGATGGTCGAGCGGGACGACCAGCACACGGGCTTCGTCGTAGAGAACGCTTACCCGCAGTCCGTCCGTCGGGAACGGGAGCCGGGTGACGACGGCGTCCACCCGGTGCTCCAGCAGGGCCTGGCGTGGCTCGTGCCGGTCCAGGTGCAGCGTGCGGACGTCGGCGTCCGGGTGCAGGCGCCGTAGTTCGCGGACGGCCAGGGTGACGATGGTGGCCGTGCTGTAGCCGACGGTGAGCCGGCTGGGCTCGGCGGCTGCGCGGGTCTGGGCGGCGGCCTCGGCGGCCGAGCGCAGCAGCGCCCTGGCGCGGGGCAGGAAGACTTCCCCCGCCTCGGTGAGCCGGGTGCCGCGCGGGGTGCGGTCCAGCAGGCATGCGCCCAACTGCTGTTCCAGACGGCGCACCTGGCGGCTGAGGGACGGTTGCGTGATGTGCAGGGCTTGGGCCGCGCGGCCGAAGTGCCCGTGCTCGGCGACGACGGTGAAGTACCGCACCAGGCGCAGATCGAGGTCGGCCATGAAGGCAAGGGTAACCGCCTTCAGTAACGGGCGGACGGCCTGCCGGATGCCTGGACCTGTGGTGATGCCTGAAACGTATTGCGAGATGCGAAACAGGCCTTGGACCCGGCCCCTGCCCCCTCCGGACGATGGAGGCAGCCCCTGGGGCGATCCGGGAAACCCCGGGCACCCCCGGGAAACCACTTACCGAAACAGCTCAAGGAGTGCGCTGTGCGCGTTTTCATCACCGGCGCGACCGGGTTCATCGGTTCCGCCGTCGTTCAGGAGCTCATCGGCGCCGGGCACCAGGTCCTGGGCGTCGCCCGGTCGGACGCGGGCGCGGCGCTTCTCGCCGCCGCCGGGGCCGAGGTGCACCGCGGTGACTTCGCCGACCTCGACGGGCTGGTCAGCGGTGCGGCCGACGCCGACGGCGTCATCCATCTGGCCTTCCAGCACGACTTCACCGACTTCGAGGCCTCCGCCCGCACCGAGCGGCGGGCCGTCGAGATGCTGGGCGAGTCGCTCGCGGGCTCCGGCCGGCCCTTCGTCGTCACCTCGGGCACCGCGGGCCTGCCGCCGGGCCGGGTGGGCACCGAGGAAGACGGTTTCGCCGCCGACTCACCCGCGGCGGCGAGGACGCCCACCGAGGCGGCGGCCCTCGCCTTCGCCGCCCGGGACGTCCGGGTGTCGGCGGTGCGTCTCGCGCCCTCGGTGCATGGCGTCGGCGACCACGGTTTCGTCCCGCGGTTGATCGATCTCGCCCGGGAGCGGGGCGTCTCGGCGTACGTCGGCGACGGCGCCAACCGCTGGCCCGCCGTGCACCGGCTCGACGCGGCCCGGCTGTACCGGCTGGCCCTGGAGTCGGCCCCGGCGGGCACCCGGCTGCACGGCGTCGACGACGAGGGCGTGCCGTTCCGCGAGATCGCCACGGTCATCGGCCGTCGCCTGGATCTGCCGGTCACCGCGATCCCGGCCGCCGAGGCACCCGCCCACTTCGGCTGGCTCGGCGCTCTCGTCGGCCGTGACATCCCCGCGTCCAGCGCCGGGACCCGCAAGCTGCTGGACTGGCGGCCCGAACATCCCACGCTCCTCGCGGACCTGGCGGAGGGGCACTACTTCGACCGGGCAGGCGCCCAGGCCTGACCCCGCATCAGCCACAAAGCAGCCGCAGCCACCGCGGCAGCAGCAGCCGCACCGGCACACCCCGGTCCGCCTCAGCGCAGTTCCGCGCGGAAGGCCACCGGGGTGTGTCCCGTGTGCAGTTGGAAGAACTTGGAGAAGTTCGCCGCGTCGGGGAAGCCCACCGCCGCCCCGACCCGGCCGATCGGCAGATCCGTGTGGGCCAGGAGTCGCTTCGCCTCCAGGACGACCCGCTTGTCGATGAAACCCTTGGGCGTCTCGCCGGTGGCGGCGCGGACCGCGCGCACCAGGGTGCGGCGGGAGTAACCGAGGGCGTCGGCGTAGGCGCTGACGCTGTGGTTGGTCGCGAAGTCCTCCTCCACGGCGTCCCGGAACAGCGTGAAAGCGGTTCCCGCCTCGCGCCGCGACGCCTCCTCGCTGCTCGCCGCGAGGTGCGCCAGCCGTAGCAGGAACGCGGTCAGGGAGTGCCGCAGCACCGCCGTGTGCAGGCTCACGGGCAGGGTGCCGTCGGCGCCGCCGTCGTCGTACTCCCGCTGCAGGTACGTCAGAGACGCGCGCAGACCGGCGAGCTGAGCCTCGTCCGGGTGCAGCAGCGGCGGCAGGTCGTAGCGGTACAGGCCGGTGGCCTCGACGGTGGCGCGCGGCAGGAAGCCGGGCTGCATGGTCAGGACCGTTCCGCGGTACCGGCTCGACCTCGAGAAGCGGTGGACCTGGCCCGGGCGGATCCACAGCAGGTCGCCGGCCGTCGCCCGATGCTCCGCAAAGTCGATCATGTGGCGGACGGGGCCGTCGTCGAAGAGCATCACCACGTGGAAGTCGATGCGATGGACACGGTCCAGCGGGGCGTCGGTGGGCCAGGTGCGGCCGGCGCCGCCCGCGCCCAGGGGCTCCATGAGGCCCACCTGCATGCCGACTCCGCCGACGCTGTGCTCGACGGGGAAGGGCAGGGTTCTGATGCCCTCACCGGCTCCGCCTTGGGTAGTTGTGTCCACGATGTCCCTCTTTTGCTGCACCGTCGCCGCCCGGTATCGCTCGGTATGGCTCCGTGCCGCTCATCTGTCACCTGCGGGTGTCCCACTTTCACCACAGGCTGACACAGGAAGACCTTCCCCCGTAAAAGTCAGACTTTTACTTTTGAACGCGTAAAGGCAGCTGAACCGCTTCCATCGAGGACTTCTTGAAGATGAGCACGCAGACACCGCACCGTTTCGAGTGGACCGACATCGACCGGCGTGCCGTCGACACCGCCCGCCTGCTGGCGGCGGACGCCGTGCAGCAGGTGGGCAACGGCCATCCCGGAACCGCGATGAGCCTGGCCCCGGTCGCGTACACGATCTTTCAGAAGGTGATGCGGCACGATCCGGCGGATCCGGAGTGGACCGGTCGCGACCGCTTCGTCCTGTCCCCCGGCCACACCTCGCTGACGCTGTACACCCAACTCTTCCTGGCCGGCTACGAGCTGGAGCTGGCGGACCTGAAGAGCTTCCGGACGCACGGCTCGAAGACGCCCGGCCACCCCGAGTACGGGCACACCGCGGGCGTCGAGACGACAACCGGACCGCTCGGTCAGGGCGTCGCCAACGCCGTCGGCATGGCCATGGCCGCCCGCTACGAGCGCGGTCTGTTCGACCCGGACGCGCCGCAGGGCGAGTCGCCCTTCGACCACACGATCTGGGCGATCGTCTCCGACGGCGACCTGGAGGAGGGCGTCTCCGCGGAGGCGTCCTCGATGGCCGGGCACCAGAGGCTCGGCAACCTCGTCTTCGTCTACGACGACAACCACATCTCCATCGAGGGCGACACCGCGACCGCGTTCTCCGAGGACGTGCTGAAGCGTTACGAGGCCTACGGCTGGCACACCCAGCGCGTCGAGCCGACCGGGGACGGCGACGTCGACGTCCACGCGCTCCACACCGCCCTGACGGCCGCGCAGGCCGAGACCGGACGTCCCTCGATCATCGCGTTGCGCACGATCATCGCCTGGCCCGCCCCGAACGCCCAGAACACCGAGGCCTCGCACGGCTCGGCGCTCGGCGCCGAGGAGATCGCGGCCACCAAACACGTCCTCGGCTTCGACCCGGAGCAGGCCTTCGAGGTCCCGGACGCCGTCCTCGCCCACACCCGGGCCGCCCTCGACCGGGGCGCCGAGGCGCATGCCGCCTGGGACAAGCAGGTCGCCGAGTGGCGCGGCGCCCAGCCGGAGCGCGCGAAGCTGTTCGACCGGGTCGTCGCAGGTCAACTCCCCGACGGCTGGGAGGAAGCGGTGCCGGTGTTCGAGCCCGGCAAGTCCGTCGCGACCCGTGCCGCGTCCGGCAAGGTGCTTCAGGCGCTGGGCTCGGTCGTCCCGGAGCTGTGGGGCGGCTCCGCCGACCTGGCCGGGTCGAACAACACCACCATCGACAAGACGTCGTCCTTCCTCCCCGAGGGCAACCCGCTGCCGGAGGCGGACCCGTACGGCCGCACGATCCACTTCGGCATCCGCGAGTTCTCGATGGCCGCCGAGATGAACGGCATCGCGCTGCACGGCAACACCCGTGTCTACGGCGGCACGTTCCTCGTCTTCTCCGACTACATGCGCAACGCCGTGCGCATGGCGGCGCTCATGCAGCTGCCGGTGACGTACGTGTGGACGCACGACTCCATCGGCTTGGGCGAGGACGGCCCGACGCACCAGCCGGTCGAGCACCTGGCCTCGTTGCGCGCCATCCCCGGTCTGAACATCGTCCGCCCGGCCGACGCCAACGAGACGGCGATCGCGTGGGCCGAGATCCTGAAGCGGCATGCCACGCATCCGGCCCCGCACGGCCTGGCCCTCACCCGTCAGGGCGTCCCGACCTACGCGCCCGACCCGGACGCGGCGAAGGGCGGTTACGTCCTGGCGGACTCCTCGACCGAGACGCCCGGCGTCGTCCTGATCGCAACCGGTTCCGAGGTGCAGCTCGCCGTCGCCGCGCGGGAGGCGCTGGAGGCCGAGGGGATCGGGGCGCGGGTGGTGTCGATGCCGTCCGTGGAGTGGTTCGAGGAGCAGCCGCGCGAGTACCGCGACAGCGTGCTGCCGCCGTCGGTGAAGGCCCGGGTCGCGGTCGAGGCGGGCATCGGTCTCACCTGGCACCGCTTCGTCGGCGACGCCGGACGCATCGTCTCCCTCGAGCACTTCGGCGCCTCCGCCGACGCCGAGACCCTGTTCGCCGAGTACGGCTTCACCGCCGAGAACGTCGCCGCAGCGGCGCGGGAATCACTTTCCGCAGCGCGTGGTTGATCCGAACGCCCGAAAGAAGATGATCACTGTGAACGAAGCAACCGGGACAGAAACCGCTGTAGCAACCGCTACCGCAACTACGACTCCGGAGGCGCTCAGGCGTCTGTCCGACGAGGGCGTCTCCATCTGGCTGGACGACCTGTCCCGGGGGCGGATCGCCTCCGGCAACCTCGCCGAACTGGTCGAGACGAAGAACGTCGTCGGCGTCACCACGAACCCGTCCATCTTCCAGGCCGCCATCGGCTCCGGCGCGGGCTACGAGGAGCAGCTCGCCGACCTGGCGGTGCGGGGCGTCACGGTCGACGAAGCCGTCCGGATGATGACGACCGCCGATGTGCGTGCCGCAGCCGATATTCTGCATTCTGTATGCACGGCTACGGGTGGTCGCGACGGCCGCGTCTCCATCGAGGTCGACCCCCGGCTGGCCCATGACACGGCCGCCACCATCGCCGAGGCCAAGCAGCTGGCCTGGCTGGTCGACCGGCCCAACGTCATGATCAAGATCCCGGCGACGAAGGCCGGACTGCCGGCGATCACCGAGGTGATCGGCCTCGGCATCAGCGTCAACGTCACGCTGATCTTCTCTCTGGAGCGCTACCGCGAGGTCATGGACGCCTACCTGGCGGGCCTGGAGAAGGCGCAGGCCAACGGCCTGGACCTGTCCCTGATCCACTCCGTGGCGTCCTTCTTCGTCTCCCGCGTCGACTCCGAGATCGACAAGCGGCTGACCGTCCTCGGCACGGACGCGGCCCTCGCCCTGAAGGGGAAGGCGGCGCTCGCCAACGCCCGGTTGGCCTACGAGGCCTACGAGGACGTCTTCGCCGGTGACCGCTGGATCGCGCTGTCCGGGGCGAAGGCGAACAAGCAGCGTCCACTGTGGGCATCCACCGGTGTGAAGGATCCTGCATACAAGGACACGCTGTATGTAGACGATCTGGTCGCACCGGGCACGGTCAACACCATGCCCGAGGCCACGCTGGACGCCGCCGCCGACCACGGCGACATCACCGGCGACACGGTCACCGGCGGCTACGCCCAGGCCCGCGCCGACCTCGCCGCCGTCGAGGCGCTCGGGATCTCCTACGACGAGGTCGTCACCCGGTTGGAGGACGAGGGTGTCGCCAAGTTCGCGGTGGCATGGCAGGACCTTCTGGATGCGGTCACGAAGTCGCTGACGATCAAGGGAGTTGACGCGGAATGAGCACCAGCAGACTCGGCGCCGACTGGGAGAACCCCCTGAGGGACCCCCGCGACAGGCGTCTGCCCAACGTGGCCGGTCCCTCCGGTCTCGTCATCTTCGGCGTGACCGGCGATCTGTCCCGCAAGAAGCTGATGCCGGCGATCTACGACCTCGCCAACCGCGGTCTGCTCCCGCCGGGCTTCTCGCTCGTCGGCTTCGCCCGCCGCGACTGGGCGGACCAGGACTTCGCACAGGTCGTCCATGACGCGGTGCGCGACCACTCGCGCACGCCGTTCCGCGAGGAGGTCTGGCAGCAGCTCGCCGAGGGCATGCGGTTCATCCCGGGCGACTTCGACGACGACACGGCGTTCAAGCAGCTGCGCAACGCGGTCGAGGAACTGGACGCTTCCCGGGGCACGGGCGGCAACTTCGCCTTCTATCTCTCCGTGCCGCCGAAGTTCTTCCCCAAGGTCGTCGAGCAGCTCAAGAAGCACGGGCTGGCGAAGGCGGCGGACGGGTCCTGGCGGCGCGCGGTCATCGAGAAGCCGTTCGGCCACGACCTGGCGAGCGCGCGTGAGCTGAACGCCGTCGTGCACGATGTGTTCGAACCGGACCAGGTGTTCCGCATCGACCACTACCTGGGCAAGGAGACCGTCCAGAACATCCTGGCGCTGCGTTTCGCCAACACGATGTTCGAGCCGATCTGGAACCGGTCGTACGTCGACCATGTGCAGATCACCATGGCCGAGGACATCGGCATCGGCGGGCGCGCCGGTTACTACGACGGCATCGGCTCGGCCCGTGACGTCATCCAGAACCACCTGCTGCAGCTGATGGCCCTCACCGCGATGGAGGAGCCGGCCTCCTTCGACGCGGCCTCGCTGCTCACCGAGAAGCTCAAGGTGCTCAAGGCCGTCAAGCTGCCGGAGGACCTCGGGAAGCACACCGTGCGGGCGCAGTACGCGGGCGCCTGGCAGGGAGGTGAGCGCGTAAGCGGTTACCTGGAGGAGGACGGCATCGACCGCTCCTCCACGACGGACACCTACGCCGCCGTGAAGCTGAACGTCGACAACCGCCGCTGGGCGGGCGTCCCGTTCTATCTGCGGACCGGCAAGCGGCTCGGCCGCCGGGTGACGGAGATCGCCGTCGTCTTCCAGCGGGCGCCGCACTCCCCCTTCGACTCCACCGCCACCGAGGAGCTCGGGCAGAACGCCATCGTCATCCGCGTGCAGCCCGACGAGGGCATCACGGTGCGGTTCGGCTCCAAGGTGCCGGGCACCTCGATGGAGATCCGGGACGTCACGATGGACTTCGCGTACGGCGAGTCTTTCACCGAGTCCAGCCCGGAGGCGTACGAGCGGCTCATCCTGGATGTGCTGCTCGGCGACGCCAACCTGTTCCCGCGCCACCAGGAAGTGGAAGAGTCCTGGAAGATCCTCGACCCGATCGAGGAGTACTGGGCACGGCACGGCAGGCCCGCGCAGTACGCCTCGGGCAGCTGGGGGCCCGAGGAAGCCGACGAGATGCTCGCACGAGACGGACGGAGCTGGCGCAGGCCATGAAGATCGACCTGACGGACACCACGGCAAGCAAGATCAACAAGGCGTTGGTGCAGGGTCGCCGCGCCATCGGCACACCCGCCGTGGGCATGGTCCTGACGATGGTCATCGTCACGGACGAAGAAAACGCTTACGACTCGATCAAGGCGTCCGAGGAGGCCTCGCACGAGCACCCCTCGCGCACCCTGGTCGTCATCAAGCGGCACGCCCGCTCGCCGCGCGACCGCACCAACTCCCACCTCGACGCCGAGGTACGGGTGGGCGCCGACGCCGGCACGGGCGAGACGGTCATCCTGCGGACCTACGGCGAGGTGTCCGAGCACGCCGACTCCGTCGTCCTGCCGCTGCTGCTGCCGGACGCGCCGGTCGTCGTGTGGTGGCCGGTGGACGCGCCGGAGAACCCCGCCAAGGACCCGCTGGGCGCCCTCGCGCAGCGCCGGATCACCGACATGTACGCGGTCGAGCGGCCGCTGACGGCCCTCGACGCGCGCGTGCGGTCGTACGCTCCCGGCGACACCGACCTCGCCTGGACCCGGCTCACCCCGTGGCGCTCGATGCTCGCGGCGGCCATGGACCAGGCCCGGGTGCCGATCACCTCGGCCGCCGTCGAGAGCGAGGCCGAGAACCCCAGCGCCGAGCTGCTCGCGCGCTGGCTCCAGGCCCGGCTGGGCGTCACGGTCGAGCGGGTCGTCACCGCGGGACCGGTCGTCACGGCCGTCCGGCTCGGCACGGCGAACGGCGAGATCGTCATCGACCGCCCCGAAGGCCCCCTGGCCACCCTCTCCCTGCCCGGCCAGCCCTCGCGCACCCTCGCGCTGAAGGTCCGCCCCACCTCCGAACTGATCGCCGAGGAGCTCAGGCGCCTCGACGCGGACGAGATGTACGCCGTCGCCCTGCGGGGCGAGGCTCCCAAGGAGACCCCTTCCCATGTCTGACTCCCTCCGCCTCGACCAGCGGCCCGAATGGGCGGCTCTGGAGGACCACCGCGCCGGGTGGCAGGCGCATCTGCGGGAGCTGTTCGCGGCGGATCCGCAGCGCGCCGAGCGGTACGTGGTGCGCGTCGGCGATCTGCGCATCGACTTCTCCAAGCACCTGATCACCGACGACACCCTCGCCCTCCTGCGTCGACTGGCCGCCGCCACCGACGTGTTCGGGCTGCGCGACGCCATGTTCCGCGGCGAGCGGATCAACCTCACCGAGGACCGGGCGGTTCTGCACACCGCGCTGCGCGCCCCCGCCGGCGCCGTCGTCGAGGTCGCCGGCGAGAACGTCGTACCTCAGGTACACGCCGTGCTCGACCGGATGGACGACTTCGCCGCGCGGGTGCGCAGCGGTGCGTGGACCGGCCACACGGGACGTCGTATCCGCAACGTCGTCAACATCGGCATCGGCGGCTCCGACCTGGGTCCGGCGATGGCGTACGAGGCGCTGCGGGCCTTCACGGACCGCTCGCTGACGTTCCGGTTCGTCTCCAACGTGGACGGCGCCGACCTCCACGAGGCCGTCCATGACCTGGACCCCGCCGAGACCCTGTTCATCGTCGCCTCGAAGACCTTCACCACGATCGAGACGATCACCAACGCGACCTCGGCCCGCTCCTGGCTCCTCGACGGTCTGGGCGGCGAGGAGAAGGCGGTCGCCAAGCACTTCGTCGCGCTGTCCACGAACGCCGAGAAGGTCGCCGGCTTCGGCATCGACACGGCCAACATGTTCGAGTTCTGGGACTGGGTCGGCGGCCGCTACTCCTTCGACTCGGCGATCGGCCTGTCGCTGATGATCGCCATCGGCCCCGAGCGGTTCCGGGAGCTGCTCGACGGGTTCAGGATCGTCGACGACCACTTCCGCACCGCGCCCGCGGAGGCCAACGCCCCGCTGATCCTGGGCCTGTTGGGCATCTGGTACGGCAACTTCTTCGACGCGCAGTCGCACGCCGTGCTGCCCTACAGCCACTATCTCTCCAAGTTCACCGCCTACCTCCAGCAGCTCGACATGGAGTCCAACGGCAAGTCGGTGCAGCGCGACGGCCGACCGGTGGAGTGGCAGACCGGGCCGGTGGTATGGGGCACGCCCGGCACCAACGGGCAGCACGCGTACTACCAGTTGATCCACCAGGGCACGAAGCTGATCCCGGCCGATCTCATCGGGTTCGCCCGCCCGGTCGACGAGCTGAGCGGCGAACTGGCGGCGCAGCACGACCTGTTGATGGCCAACCTGTTCGCGCAGGGCCAGGCGCTCGCCTTCGGCAAGACCGCCGAGGAGGTCCGCGCGGAGGGTGTGCCCGAGGAGCAGATCGCGCACCGCACCTTCCAGGGCAACCACCCCACCACCACGATCCTCGCCCGTGAGCTGACCCCCTCGGTCCTCGGCCAGCTCATCGCCCTCTACGAACACAAGGTGTTCGTACAGGGAGCCGTCTGGAACATCGACTCCTTCGACCAGTGGGGCGTCGAGCTCGGCAAGGTCCTGGCCAAGCGCGTCGAACCCGCCCTGACCGAAGGCGCGTCCGTGCCCGGTCTGGATCCCTCCACCACCGCTCTCGTGGCCGCGTACCGCGAGCTCAAGGAAGTGAACTGACATGGCACCGGTGCAGCTCGGCCTGATCGGCCTCGGCAAGATGGGCGGCAACATGCGCGAGCGCATCCGCCGCGCCGGCCACACCGTCATCGGCTACGACCGCAACCCCGAGGTCTCCGACGTGGCGAGCCTGGCCGAGCTCGTGGACGGGCTCGAAGCCCCGCGCGTGGTCTGGGTGATGGTCCCGGCCGGCGCTGCGACCCAGTCGGTCGTCGACGAGCTGGGCGGGCTCCTCTCCCCCGGCGACACGGTCGTCGACGGCGGCAACTCCCGCTGGACGGACGACGAGAAGCACGCCGAGGAGCTCGCCGCGAAGGGCATCGGCTTCGTCGACGCCGGTGTCTCCGGCGGCGTGTGGGGCCTGCAGAACGGCTACGCCCTGATGGTCGGCGGCGACAAGAAGCACGTCGAGCGGCTCCAGCCGATCTTCGACGCGCTCAAGCCGGAGGGCCCGTACGGCTATGTCCACGCCGGCAAGGTCGGCGCCGGGCACTTCTCGAAGATGGTTCACAACGGCATCGAGTACGCCATGATGCAGGCCTACGCCGAGGGCTGGGAGCTGCTCGAGAAGGTCGACTCGGTGGAGAACGTGCGCGAGGTCTTCCGGTCCTGGCAGGAGGGCACGGTCATCCGGTCCTGGCTGCTCGACCTGGCGGTCAACGCCCTCGACGAGGACGTGCACCTGGACAAGCTGCGCGGCTACGCCGAGGACTCCGGCGAGGGCCGGTGGACGGTCGAGGCCGCCATCGACAACGCCGTCCCGCTGCCGGCCATCACCGCCTCCCTCTTCGCACGGTTCGCGTCCCGTCAGGACGACTCGCCGCAGATGAAGATGATCGCGGCGCTGCGCAACCAGTTCGGCGGCCACGCCGTCGAGTCGGCCGAGAAGTAGCCCGGCCGTGGGGGATCTTCTGCTGGTCCGCCACGGGGAGACGCAGTGGAGCAGGTCGGGACAGCACACCAGCTGGACCGACCTGCCCCTCACCGAACAGGGCGAGGAACAGGCCAAGTCCCTCGCCCCGCTCCTCTCCGGCCGGACCTTCGCGCTGGCCCTGACCAGCCCGCTGCACCGCGCGATCCGCACCGCCGAACTCGCCGGCCTCACCGGGGCCGTGCCCGAACCCGACCTGCACGAATGGGACTACGGCGGCTACGAGGGCGTCACCACCGTCGACATCCACCGCACCCGCCCCGCCTGGGACCTGTGGACCGACGGCGTGCCGCCCGGCCCGGACGGCCACCCCGGGGAGTCGCCCCTGGTGATCGGGCAGCGCGCCGACCGGGTGCTCGCCCGGGTGGACGCGGCGCTCGCGCACGACGACCGTGACGTCGTTCTCGTCGCCCACGGCCATTTCCTGCGGGTCCTGACGGCCCGTCGGCTCGGACTGCCGCCCGCCGAGGGCCGGTTGTTCCAGCTGGCCACCGGCACGGTCAGCCGGCTGTCGACGGAACACGGGCGACCCGTGATCGCCGAATGGAACGTACGCGCATAGGCGGTTGACACCGCTCGACGGGGCCCGCCAGAGTCGCGGCTGATGGAGATCAACGATCTGACACCGGCCGAACAACGAGTCTGGCGGGCCTTCGCCACGGGGGCGACCGTGGACTTCCGGGCGCACGGCGAGGAGAACGGCCCCGAACGCGGCGTCCGGGCCGCCGTGTTGCGAGCGCTGCTCCTCAACGGCCCCCGGGAACCAGGGGAGATAGCCGCTCTCAGGATCGCGGGCGCGCGCATCACCGGCGTCCTCGACCTGCGGTACGCGGTCGTCGACAGCATGATCCGTCTGAGCCACTGCCGCTTCGACGAGGCCCCGCGACTGGTCGGCGCCCAGCTCAACTACATCAGCCTGCGCGACTCCGAGCTGCCCGGTCTGGGCGCTTCGCACACCCGGATCGACGGCGGACTGCGGCTGACCCGCTGCCGGGTCGGCGGCCCGGTCCACCTCAGCAGAGCGCAGATCTCGGGTGCGCTGTACCTCGACGGGGCGGAGGTCACCACGACCGACCCCGCACAGCCCGTCCTCCAGCTCAATCAGGTCTCCATCGACGACGACCTCTGCGCCCGCGGTCTGCGCGCCCACGGACCGATCCGGCTCGACGGCGCCACCGTCGCCGGCTCGATCGACCTGGAGGACGCCGAGTTGAGCAATCCCGGCGGCTTCGTCCTGGAGGCGGAGGCGCTCGACGTGGGCGCGAACCTGCTGGGCCGGCGGATGCGCGTGCAGGGCCGGATCGACCTTCGCGGCGCCCGGATCCCCGGCCGGGTCGATCTGCTGCGCTCCTCCCTGTCCAACCCGGGCGGCACCGCCCTGCGCGCCAGCAGCTGCGTCATCGGCGAGATCTGGCTGCGCGAGGGCCCCCCGATCGAGGGCCGGCTGAACCTGCGGCGCGCCGAGGTGGGCCAACTCCAGCTGGAGCCGGAGATGTTGCCCGACCAGGTGCGGCTGCTGGACCTCACCTACACCTTCCTCACCCCGCACGAGCCCCCCGAGCGGCGGCTGCCCATGCTGGAGCGCGACGAGGGCTTCGACCCGCACGCCTACGAACAGCTGACGGCCGCCTACCGTCGCACCGGCGACGACCGGGCCGCCCGGGTGGTGCAGTTGGCCAAGCAGCGCCGTCATCGCGGCACGCTGCCCTGGTACGGCCGGCTGTGGGGCCATCTCCAGGACGCGGCGGTCGGCTACGGCTTCCGTCCGCTGCGGGCGGCGGTCTGGCTGCTGTCGTTGCTGGCCGTCGGCTCGGTCGCGTACGCCGGACATCACCCGCCGCCGCTCAAGGCGGGCGAGGCCCCCGAGTTCAACCCGGTCTTCTACACGCTCGACCTGCTGCTGCCGGTGATCTCCTTCGGTCAGGAGAGCGCCTTCGCGCCGACCGGCGGGTATCAGACGCTGTCGTACGTCCTCATCGTCACCGGGTGGATCCTGGCCACGACGGTGGCCGCCGGTGTCACCCGGACGGTCAGCCGCCAGTAGGCCGGGTCAGCGCACGGCGTGCTGGGCGGCCAGCCGCACCGGCGCGTTGCCGGCGCCGTAGCCCTGGTAGCCGCCGTCGCGCTGGACGAGTTCGAAGAAGACGCGGCCGACCGTGTGCGTGTAGCAGTGCCGGAAGACGCCGTGCGCGTCCCGGTCGTAGAGGATGCCGAGGTCGCGGTAGGTCTCCAGCTCGCCGTCGGCGAATTCGAAGCGGGCCGCGAGGTCGTCGTAGTAGTTCGCGGGGATGGGCAGCAGGCGGCCGCCGGCCGCGGTGAGCCGGCGGGCCGCGGCGATCACGTCGTCGGTGGCCAGCGCGATGTGCCGGGCGTGCGCGGTGTCGTCGCCGGGGGCCGCGCCGACGGTGAGCGGGAAGCGGACGCTGCCGTCGGCGTTGGTGACGGCGCGGCTGCGCAGCAGCCCGTAGGGGTCGGCGACGTCGACGGACTCCTGGGCGTCGAGGCCGAGGACACCGCGGTGGAAGAGGACCGCCTCGTCGAAGTGGTGCCAGGGCTGGGTGAGCGCCACGTGGTCGACGCGGCAGTCCCCGAGCGTGGCCGAGGCGGTCGCGGCGGTGTGCGGGACGTCCTCGAAGTCGGCGCGCCAGTTGGGGAGTTCGGGCCGGTTCGTGGCGCACAGGAAGAGTTCCGTGCCGTCGGGGGCGGCGACGGCGTCGAGCGGGGCGTCCTCGGCGGCGCGGCGGCGGGGCAGCACGGGGGCGAGGAGTGCCTCGGCGCGGCGGGCGGCCGCGGCCGGGTCCGGTGACTCCAGGCCGATGGCGGCGAGCGTGGTGCCGTCGGCGGGGGTTCCGCCGCGCGGGCGAAGCCGAGCGTGCGGGAGGGCGGCCGGGCCGGTGTTGACCAGGATCCGGGCCTCGCCCTGCTCCCAGAGCTCGACCGGTTTGCCGCGGTGCCGGGCGGTGCGGGCGAAGCCCAGGCCGGCGAGGAGGGCGACGACGGGTTCGGCGTCGTGGGTGACCAGTTCGGCGAAGGCGACCCCGGTCGGCGCGGCGGGCGCGGGCAGGGCCTCGATGCCGGCCTCCTCCTGGAGGATCAGCAGCGAGCGGCGGGCGTCCACGGCGGTCAGACCGGCGTCGGCCTGCCGGAAGACGTCGTTGAAGACCTCCAGGGAGAGCGGACCGTCGTAACCGGTGCGCAGTACGTGTTTCACCAGTCCGGCGACGTCGAAGCCGCCCTGCCCGGGGAAGCAGCGGTGGTGGCGGCTCCACTGCAGGACGTCCATGCCGAGGAGGGGTGCGTCGGCGAGTTGCAGGAAGAAGATCTTCTCGCCGGGGATGTCCTCGATCGGCTTGGGGTCGGAGCCCCGGGAGAGGATGTGGAAGCTGTCGAGGCAGGTGCCGAGCGCGGGGTGATCGGCGGCCTCGACGATGTGCCAGGCGTGGTCGTAGGTGCTGACGTGCCGCCCCCAGGCGAGCGCTTCGTAGGCGACGCGGACGCCGAAGTCCTGGGCCAGGTCGGCCAGTTCGCTGAGCTGCTCGGCGGCGAGGGCGTCGTCGTCCACGGCGAGCGGGGAGACGCTGGAGCAGACCAGGACGGTGTCCGCGCCGAGCCGGTGCATCAGCTCGAACTTGTGCTGGGCGCGGCGCAGGTTGCGGGCGAACTCCGCGGCCGGCACGGCCTCGATGTCCCGCATCGGCTGGTACAGGTCGATGCCCAGGCCGAGGTCGGCGCAGCGGGCGCGGATCTCCTGTGGGGGCAGGGGGCTCGCGAGCAGGTCGTTCTCGAAGATCTCGACGCCGTCGAAACCGGCCCGGGCGGCGGCCGTGAGCTTCTCGGTGAGGGATCCGCTGAGGGAAACGGTTGCTATGGACGTACGCACCTTGACGTCTCCTGGTCGTTGCGGGGCGGCGATCGCTTGCGGGGCGGCCGCTGCTTGCGGGGCGGGGCGGCGGTCTGCGGGGCGGCGGCTGCGGCTGGTTCGTGGCGGCTGCTACTTCGGGGCGGCGACCGCGCCGGCCAGCGCGGCGAAGTGCGCGAGCATCTGCGTGCTGTCGGGTTCCCGACCGGTGAACAGCCGGAACGCGTCCGCGGCCTGGAAGACGGCCATGCCGCCGCCGTCGAGGGTGGCGCAGCCCAGCGCGCGGGCGGTGCGCAGCAGTTGTGTCTCCAGGGGGCGGTAGACGACCTCGGCGACCCACAGGTCGGGCCGCAGCAGCTCCGCCGGGAAGGGCAGGCCGGGGTGGGCGGCCATGCCGGTGGGGGTGGCGTGCACGATGCCGTCGGCCGGGGCGAGCAGGTCGGCCAGCCGGTCCGGGGTGGCGGCCGTGGCCCGGCCGGGCCCGAAGTGGCGGTTCAGGGAGCCGGCGAGATCCGCGGCCCGGTCCGGCAGCGCGTCGACGACCGTGACCTGCCCGGCGCCGAGGGTGAGCGTTGCGTGCGCGACGGCCGCGCCCGCGCCTCCGGCGCCGAGCTGCACGACCCGCTCCAGCGGGACGTCCGGCAGACCGCGCGCGAAAGAGGCGGCGAAACCGGTTACGTCGGTGTTGTGGCCGATGGCCCGGCCGTCCTCGAAGACGACGGTGTTGACCGCGCCGAGCGCCTCGGCCTGCGGGGAGAGCGCGTCGAGGTGCGGGATGACCAGCTGCTTGCACGGGTGCGTGATGTTGAGCCCGTCGAAACCGAGGTCGCGCGCGGCGCGCACGAGGTCGCCGACCGTCTCGGGCGCGACGCCGAGCACGTCGATGTCGACGAGGCGGTACAGGTAGCGCAGCCCCTGCCGGTCGGCCTCCTGCTCGTGCAGCGCCGGGCTGAGCGACGGACCGATGCCGGAACCGATCAGCCCGACGAGATACGAGTCCTTGAAGACGACGGCCACTGCGGACCTCCTGATCGGCTGGATCGACTGAGGCCACTGAGTCGGACGGCGACTGAAGGGACCGAGTCGGACGACTAATGTACGAACTGGTGAGTTAGTCATAACACCGGGGCGGGTCCCAAGGGAAGCCCTCTCACGTCACAGGGCGGGAGAGGGCTTCTAGAATCTCGGCACTGCACTTACGCCGCCCGAAGGAACCCGATGACCAGCGTCGACGAACCGGCACGACCCCACGGCAACGGGCGCATCCGCGACGCCGCCCGGACCCAGGCCGAGATCCTCGACGTGGCGACCCAGGAGTTCGCCCGGGCCGGCTACGCCGGGGCCCGGGTGGACGACATCGCCGCTCTCACCAGCACCACGAAGCGGATGATCTACTACTACTTCGGCGGCAAGGAGCAGTTGTTCACGGCCGTCCTGGAGCGGGCCTACAGCGTGATCCGCGAGGCCGAGCAGGAGCTCGACGTCGAGCATCTCGACCCGGTCGCGGCCATCCGCCGGCTGGCGGAGGTCACCTTCGACCACCATGAGCAGCATCCCGACTTCATCCGTCTGGTGAGCATCGAGAACATCCACGAGGCCGAGCACATCGCCGGCTCCGAGAAGCTCGGGCGGATCGGCTCCCCCGCGCTCGACGTGATCCGCCGCATCCTGGCCTCCGGGCACGAGTCCGGACTGTTCACGGCCGAGGTGGACGCCGTCGACCTGCACGCGATGATCAGCTCGTTCTGCTTCTTCCGGGTGGCCAACCGGCACACGTTCGGCGCGCTGTTCGGCCGCGACCTGGTCGACCCGGCGCAGCGCGAGCACTATCGCACCATGCTCGGCGACATGGTGATCGCCTACCTGACGGCGGAACGCGCGACGGACTGATCCGCCGGGCCCGCGCCGCTCCCGACGGCGGGGGACGGCAGGGACTGCACGGACGGCAGGAACGGCGCGGCGTCGGCGGCGCGGGGCAGTGCGGGACGGGGCGGCACGGAACGGCACAGGGCGGCACGGGACCGGGCGGCGCGGGGCGGAGCAGCCGCGGAAGATCCTTCCGCGCGACCTATTGACAGCGGAGAAACATCAGCGCAACATCCGTAGCCATCCGCTACTAACTACCCAGTGGGTTAATTAGCCGGGCACGCACCCGGCGCAGCCGCCCCGCACCCCAGGGAGCCGGCCCTACTCCCCTTGCCTCACTCCACGTACGTTGGACGCTGGAGTTCCCTCGAAGGAGCACGCCGTGCCCGTCCCCGCCGCACCCCCCGGTCAGCCGAAGAAAGCCGCCACGGCGGCCTGGATCGGCAGCGCCCTGGAGTACTACGACTTCTTCATCTACGGCAGCGCGGCAGCACTGATCTTCCCGAAGGTCTTCTTCGACGAGTCCGACCCGGCCACCGCGACCCTGCTGTCGCTCGCCACGTTCGGCGTCGCCTACGCGGCCCGGCCCGTCGGCGCACTCTTCCTCGGGCACTTCGGCGACCGTGCGGGCCGTAAGAAGATCATGGTCTTCACCCTCATCCTGATGGGCGTCTCGACGTTCCTCATCGGCTGCCTGCCCACCCGCGACCAGGTCGGCTCGCTCGCGCCCGTCCTGCTGGTGCTGTGCCGTGTCCTGCAGGGCATCTCCGCGGCCGGCGAGCAGGCCAGCGCCAACTCCATGACGCTGGAACACGCACCGCCGAACCGGCGCGGCTTCTTCACCAGCTTCACGCTCAGCGGCACCCAGGGCGGCCAGCTCCTCGCCACGCTCGTCTTCATCCCGATCGCGGCCCTCCCCGAGGACCAGCTGCTGTCCTGGGGCTGGCGGGTCCCGTTCTGGCTGAGCATCGCGGTCGCCGTCGCCGGCTACGTCATCCGCCGCAAGCTGGAGGAGACGCCGGCCTTCGAAGCCCAGCAGGCCACCGGCGAGGTCGTCAAGCTGCCCCTGGCGGTGCTGCTGCGCGAGCACTGGGCGGACGTCCTGCGGGTGATCGCCGGCGCGCTCGTCGCCTCGGTCAGCACCATCTTCACCGTGTGGGCGCTGGCGTACGCGACGAGCGACTCGGTCGGCATGGACCGCTCCTCCATGCTGTGGGTGGGCGCGCTGGCCAACCTGGTCGCGCTGGCGGCCATCCCCGCGTGGGCCACGCTCTCCGACCGCATCGGCCGCCGTCCGGTGTTCCTGATCGGCGCGACCGGCAGCGCGGTGATGATGGTCGCCTACCTGTGGGCCATCTCCACCGGCTCCTACCCGCTGATCCTGCTCATGGGCATCGCCACCTTCGGCGTGGTCTACAGCGCAGCGAACGGCGTGTGGCCCTCTTTCTACGGCGAGATGTTCTCCACCCGGGTCCGGCTGTCCGGCATGGCGATCGGCACTCAGATCGGCTTCGCCGTGGCCGGCTTCGCGGTCACCTTCGCCGCGCAGATCGCGGGCCCGAACGGCGACGACTGGTCCTCGGTGGCCCTCTTCACGGCGGCGCTGTGCGTCCCGCCGGTGATCGCGGCGCTGTCGGCCCGGGAGACGGCGAAGATCCCGACGGAGCAGCTGGGCGAGCGCTCCGTGCGGGAGCCGTCCCAGCCGGAAACGGTTACTGCCTGATCCCGCGGGCCGGGGGCGCCGTCCCGCCGCTCCGGCCCCGGCCTCCCCGGACGACCGCTCGCACCGCGGACGACCGCTCGCACCCCGGGACACCGTCCCCGCCCCTGGGTCAGGGCCACCGTCCCCACCCCTGGCCCGGTACGCCGGGACTCCCGAGCCCCCGGAGCCTTCATGGCTCCGGGGGCTCGGGTACGTCATATCAGCCGGAACCGCGCTACCCGGCGTCGACGCCCCTGGGGATGCCGTACGCCCGCTCCACCCGTAGGCGCACCACGAGGCGGCGGTCGCGGACCATGGCCGCCCGGTAGTCGTCCCAGTCGGGGTGCTCGCCGAGGACGTCGCGGTAGAGGCGGATCAGTTCCTCGACCGTGTCGTCGTAGGGGTCCTCGGCGACCGGCGTGAGGTCGGCGGTGGCCTCCGCGACCGTGTAGGCGCGATGGTCGGGGGCGGTGACGTGGTACGACGCCCGGGGGTCGCGGCGCAGGTTGCGGGTCTTGGCGCGATCGTCCGTGACGGAGATCCGGATGACGCCCTCGTCCGGGTAGTAGTGGTGACTGACGTTCGACAGCTGAGGGCGTCCGTCGCGCTTCAGGGTGACCAGCACCCCGCTGCGACCCTCGCCGAGCAGCGCGAGCAGTGCGTTCTGCGTCGTCTCCTGAGTCATGCCTCGCACAACCCGCGCCCTTGGAGACGCATTCCCCTCCGTGCCGAGTAGACAGTGTCTACGAAATCTTGGTAGACAGTGTCCATGGACAAACCTCAGCCGTCCGACCAGGACCTCCGCACCCGTCTGGTCGACGTCGGTGTGGACCTCGTGACCCGGGAGGGCGCGGGCGCGCTGACCCTGCGGGAGATCGCCCGAAGGGCGGGTGTCTCGCACGGGGCGCCGCGTCGCCACTTCCCCACCCATCTGGAGCTGTTGTCGGCGATCGCACACCGCGGCTTCACCGAGCTCGCCGGGCGCGTGACGACGACAGTCGGCGACGGGACCGCGGATCCACGCACGCAACTGACCGAACTGGGCCGCACCTACCTGGAGTTCGCACTGGAGAACCCCGGTATGTACGAGCTGATGTTCCGTCATGATCTGCTGGAGAGCGGCCACTTGCGACTGCGGGACACCAGCCTGCCGTTGTTCGGCCTGCTGGTGGAACTGATCGGCCGCGCCCGGCGGGCCGACGACGCCCGCGACGCTGCCGACACCGCCGAGGCGCGAGAGGCCGCCGAGGCCCGTACGGTCGCGGGCGCGCTGTGGGCGAACCTGCACGGCATCGCCCAGTTGTGGCGCTGGGGAAGTCTCCAACTCGCCACCGGCACCGATGACTTCGCTCCCCTCCTGCGAACCGCCCTGGACGCGCATCTCGGCCCGGAGGCCGGCCGGTGAAGCGTGCCCCGAGCTCCCCCAGTGAATCGAGTTCCCCCAGTTCCCCGAGTTCCCCGCGCCCTCCGCGTCCCCCGTGGCTGACGCTGGCGAGCAGCGTCGCCGGCGCCATGGTCGTGGCACTGGACGGCACCGTGCTCACGGTCGCCCAGCCCGCCCTGCGCCGCGACCTGCACGCCTCCCTCGTCCAGGCCCAGTGGACCAGCACCGGCTATCTGGTCGCGGTGGCCGGCCTGTTGGTGTTCGCCGGGCGGCTCGGCGACCGGTACGGACACCGGCGCGCCTTCGCCCTCGGCATGCTCGGCTTCGGCGCCGCCTCGGCCGGCATCGCGCTGGCGCCGGATGTCGGCTGGGTGATCGGGCTGCGGGTCGTGCAGGGGGTCTTCGGTGCGCTGCTGCAGCCGGCCACGCTGGGGATGCTGCGGGCCGCGTACCCACCCGAGCGGCTGCGGATGCCGATCGCCGTGCGCACCGCGTCCATCGGGGTGGCCGCGGCGGCCGGTCCGGTGGTGGGCGGGGCGCTGGCCACGCACTTCGGCTGGCGGGCCGTGTTCCTCCTCAACATCGCCCCCGCGCTGCTCTTCGGCCTGCTCGCCCTCACCTCACGCGACCACGACACGGCGCCTCCGCCCACCCGTCCTCCGCTCCCGCTCGACGTTCCCGGCGCCCTGCTGCTCGCCGTGGCCCTGGCCTGTCTGGTGCACGCCCTCGTCACGCTGCCGGACATGACCTGGTCGGCCCCGGTCGCGCTCCTCGCCGGCGCCGCCTTCGTACGCCATGAGCGCCGCGCCCCCGCCCCGCTGCTGCCACCGGAGGTAACCGGTTCCAGGGCCGTGGCCGCGGCGCTCGGCGTGCTCGTCCTCGCGTCGGCGGCTCTCAACGGCGCACTGTTCGCCTGTGTCTACGTCCTCCAGGACGGCCTGGGCCTGTCCCCGCTGCGCAGCGCGCTGCTCAGTCTGCCGCTGGCCGTGCTGCTGGTGGCCGCCGCGCCCGCCTCGGCCGTGCTGCTGCGCCGGGCCGGCGCCCGCGCCACGGTCGCGGGGGCTACGGTCGTCCTCGCCACAGGTCTCCTCGTGCTCGCCCGGGCCTCGGGGACGGTCGCCTTCTGCATCGGCTTCGCGCTGGTGGGCGCCGGGTTCGGCGCGGTGATGGTCGCGGCGACCCATGTCGTCGTACGGCAGGCTCCCGTGGAGTCGGCCGGGGTGGCGGGCGGGTTGCAGCAGACGGCGATGAACGTCGGGCCGGTGCTGGGCGTGGCGTCGGCGACCGTGCTGACGGCGCTCGGCTCGGCGCGCACGCCCCTGTTCGTACTGGCTTTCGCCGCCGCGGCGGCGCTGCCGGTCTGCCGTGCGCTGCCGAGCCGATCGCGTCCCGCACCGTCCGGCCCTGCTGCCCCTCCGGTCGGTTCCACGGCTGGTGGAAGCGACGCAACGCACACGGATCACGGTGCCGAAAGGGGTCCGTACAGGCGTTCCCTACGCGACCATGAGGTCTGAGGTCGTCCGGGCGGGGTAGGCCCGGACCGCACCTTGAACGAGCGCACCGGAGGAGAACGATGGCACTGCTGCGGCAAGAGGTCGACCCGAGCGAGGTCGGGCTGGACGCGAAGGCACTGGACCGCCTCGACCAGCACGTCGCCCACTATGTGGACGAAGGGCGCCTGCCCGGGTTCCTGGTGGCCGTCTCCCGCGGCGGCCGGGTCGCGCACCTCACCGCGCACGGCCACCGCGACCGCGCCGCCGGGCTGCCCGTCGAGGCCGACACCCTCTACCGGATCTACTCCATGACCAAGCCGGTCACCTCGGTCGCCGCGCTGATACTGATGGAGGAGGGCCGGCTACGGCTCGACGATCCGGTCGCCGATCATCTCCCGGCCTTCGCCGACCAGCGGGTGTACACGGGCGGCTCCGGTGCGGGCCTCACCACCCGCCCGGTCGAGCAGCCCCTGCTCGTGAAGCACCTGATGACCCATACGGCGGGTCTGACCTTCGCCTTCTACCACTGCCACCCCGTCGACGCCCTCTACCGGGAGGCCGGTCTGGAGTCGGCGGTGCTGCCGGGCTCGAACCTGGCGGAGACGGTGGAGGCGTACGCGCGGCTGCCGCTGCAGTTCGAGCCGGGCACGCAGTGGAACTACTCGGTGGCCACCAACGTCCTGGGCCGGATCATCGAGGTCGTCTCCGGCCGTCCCCTGGACGAGTTCCTCGCCGAGCGGATCTTCCGCCCGCTCGGCATGCCCGACGCCGGCTTCCAGGTCACGGAGGAACAGGCCGGCCGGCTGGCGGAGCTGTACAGCGACCGCGACAGCGGCGGTATCGAGCCGATCCCGGGCCTGCCGCTGTTCGGCCGCCCCCGGTTCCTGTCGGGCAGCGGCGGCATGGTGGCAACCGCTTACGACATCCACCGCTTCAGCGAGCTGCTGCGCCGTCGCGGCGAGCTCGACGGGGTCCGGCTGCTCGCGCCCGAGACGGTCGACCTGATGACCCGCAACCATCTCCCCGGCGGCGCCGACCTGCGCGCCTTCGGCAGCCGCCCCGCCCATGACGAACCCGGTCACGACGGCGTCGGCTTCGGTCTCGGCGTCTCCGTGGTCACCGACCCCAGCCGCACCCAGGTCCCCGCCGGCCTCGGCACCTACGGCTGGAGCGGTGTCGCCACGACGACGTTCTGGGTCGACCCGACCCACGATGTGACCGTGCAGTTCCTCACCCAGTTGAGGCCGCGGCGGTCCCTGAAGCTCTACCCCGACCTCAAACGCCTGGTCCACGAGGCCGTCACGGACTGACGGCCTCGGGTCGACGCACCGCCGCTGTCGCCGGACCGGCCTGTCAGCCCTCGACCCGCAACGTGAACTCCAGCCCCTCGTCGTCGAGTTCGTCCAGCCACTCCTGCGACCGCTGCGCCGTCTCGGCCGCCCTGCTCAGTCCGACCGGCAGGGAGCCGTCCAGGATGTGCCGGACCCCGAGGGCGAGCGGCCGGGAGACACAGCGCGCCATCGCGCTCTCCTCCTCGTCGCCCTCCAGGTCGAGGAGGTAACTCCCCGACCAGGAGCTGCCGCCCGCGGCTCCCACGCCCTCGACCCTGCCCGCACCCGGGTCCACGTACACCTCGAGCGACACGGCGAGGACCACCCGGTCGCGGTCGGCGTCCGTGGTGGGATAGGCGACCGCCAACTCCCGGGCCAGGGCGGCGATCCGGGCGTCGTCGCCGGCCTTCAGCTCCTCGAACACCAGGTCCCAGGCTCGCAGCCAGCCGTCCGGACGCAGCGTGCCGCGCACGAAGGTCCGCGGCTGCCAGCCTCGCGGCAGCTCGTACTGCTCGATGAACGGCACGCTGTCGCGGTTGGGATAGACCTCGAACGTCTCACCGCCGACGAGGTGCCCGCGGGTCGCCTCCCAGGGCCGGTCGACCACGACCTCGACGCCGTCCTCGACATGACGCGCGGGCGAGCGCAGGGAGTTGAGGACGCCGAGGGGCGCCCAGCTGAACCGGTACCTGAAGTCGTTGGGGACGGCGGGAATGCCTCCGCAGTACGAGGTGAGCCGGTACGAGGCCGCCGTGTCGTCGCCGATGGCCTTCCGGGCGCGGGCGACGAGGCTGTGCGCGAAGAGGTGGTCGATGCCCGGGTCGAGCCCGGCCTCGGTGAGGACGACGATCCCCGCCTCCTCGGCCGCGGGCACCTGCTCCAGCACCGCGTCCGAGACATAGCTGGAGCACGCGAAGTGGGCCCCTCGGGTCACGCACGCCGACAGCAGCGGCGCGTGCTCGGGCGCGGGCAGCATCGACACGACGACGTCCCCGGGGGCCAGTTCGGCCGTGAGCGCGTCGAGCGTGTACGGACGCGGCTCGGCGCGTCCGGTCAGGCCCAGCCGGTCGAGAGCCTCGGCCGCTCGCTCCGCCGTGCGGTGCCACAGCCGCACCCGGTCGGTGTGCGCGCACAGGGCGGCCAGGCCGCTGCCCGTGGAGAGTCCGGCGCCCACCCAGTGGACGGCGCCCGATGCGGGAACGAGGTCAGCCACGGCCGAACTCCCCTTCCTTCACACCGAACTCCCCTTCCCGCACACCGAGTTCGCGTTCCCGCACACCATGTTCGCGGCACGCCTCACGGAATCGGTCCAGACACCGCCACCAGGCCGCGTTCACTCCGTACTCCAGCAGCAGGGGCGTCAGCGCGGCCGAGAAGTCGGCACTGGACTCGCGCGGCAGCAGGGACGGCAGATTGTCGATGGCGATCAGGTCGAGCGGGGGCTCCTTGCGCAGCCGGCGCACCGGATCCGTCCACTCGGTCGTGCGGTCGTACACCGGCAGGACGTTGAGGGACGAGCCCACGTCACAGGTGACGTCGGAGAGGGTGCGCAGCCGGCGGGCCGGGGCGTCCAGATCCTCCTCGCGGACGAACGGCGGCACCGGGGCGGTGGCGAGGACGCAGTTGACCAGCACGTCGTGCGCCAGCAGGGCGGCGCGGTCCAGATCGCGGGTCTCCGCGAGGTCCCAGCAGGTGGGTTCGACGCCGGCCGTGGCGAACGCGGCCCGTGCGCCCCGGCCGCTGCGCCCCAGAGCGCCGGTGACGAGGGCGGTGAACTCCTCGTCACCGGCCGCCGGACGCAGCGTCTCGTCCAACTCCGCCTTCTCGGTGGGCCGCAGGGGCGCGGTGAGCCGGCCCCGGTGCTGAAGGACCGCCAGGGCCGCGCCCAGGTAGCCCGCCCAGAAGCCGAAGGCGGCGAGGCGACGGCCGTCGTCGTCGACCAGGTACTCCAGGTCGAGCAGCGCCCCTCCCCCGGCGGCGAACCGGCGCAACAGGTCGGCCGCGCCCGGCTGTTGCTTGTAGGCGTGCCCGAAGAAAATATGCCGGTGCGTCAGTTCGCCGGGCTCGTCCGGGAGTTCCTTCAGGCCGAGGACCACCGCGTCGTGCGGCGCGGACGCCCAGGAGCCCGCGGGCACGATCCGGGCGCCGACGGCCTCGTACTCCTGGGTCGGGAAGACGCGCTGCGGGGAGTCCTCGACCGTGAGGCGCACGCCTGCCTCGACGAGCCGTCGGGCGTCCTCCGGGACGGCCGGCGTGCGCCGTTCGGTGGGGCGGGCCTCGTGGCGCAGCCACAGATGCAGTTCGGCCGTACGCAGCTCGGTCATACGCAGTTGACCTCCGGACGCGGGGCGTCGGCCGCGAAACGGTCGGCGCTCAGGGGGGTGACGTCCACGAAGGGTACGCGGCCCAGATACAGGTCACGGACGACCTCGCCGACCGCCGGCCCCTGGAGGAAACCATGGCCCGAGAAGCCGGTTGCATACAGAAAACGGGATACCGAAGACGCCTCGCCGATCAGGGCGTTGCAGTCCGGGCTGACCTCGTACAGTCCCGCCCAGCCGCCCGTGCGCCGCAGGTCGAGGAGGGCGGGGGCGCGGCGCTGCATGGCGTCGGCCAGACGGGGGATCCACCGCTCGTGGGTGTCGGTGGCGAAGCCGGGACGCTCGTCCGGATCGGACAGGCCGACCAGCAGGCCGGGGCCCTCGGTGTGGAAGTAGAGGGTGCTGCTGAAGTCGATGGTCATCGGCAGGCCGGGCGGCAGACCCGGGACCGGCTCGGTGACCGCGATCTGACGGCGCAGCGGCTGCACCGGCAGCTCCACGCCGGCCATCGCGCCGACGGCCTTGGACCAGGCGCCGGCCGCGCAGATCACCGTGTTCGTGGTGATGCGGCCGAGCGTCGTCTGCACCGCGGTGATCGCGGTGCCCTGTCGTTCGATGCCGGTGACCGCGGTGTGCCGCAGGATGCGCGCACCGCACCGGCGGGCGGCGGCCGCGTACCCGTGGACGACGGCCTCCGGCGTGCAGTGGCCGTCGTCGGGCGAGAACGCGGCCGCCAGTAACCCGTCGGTCCTGATCAGCGGGGACAGGCGCTGCGCCTCGGCGGGGTCGATCATGCGGCTGGGCACGCCCAGCGCGTTCTGCAGCCGCACGCCCGCCTCGAAGGAGGCGACCTCCTGCGGGGTGGACAGCAGGAAGAGGTAGCCGACGCGGTGCAGCCCGATGTCGTACCCGATCTCCTCCTCGAACCGGCCGAACGCCTCCAGGCTGCGCGCCCCGAGCTGGATGTTCAGCTCGTCGGAGAACTGGGCGCGGACCCCTCCGGCGGCCTTCGAGGTCGAGCCGGCGGCGAGTTCGTCCCGCTCGACCAGCAGGACGTCGCGGACACCGGCGGCGGCGAGGTGATAGGCGATGCTCGTGCCCATCACCCCACCGCCGATGACGACGACCGAGGCATGCGTGTTCACGCGAGCGGCTCCTTTTCGCGGCGGCCCCGGCCCTGACGCCGGCGCCGAGGCTGTCGTATGCCGTGACCGCCGTGATCCCTACCCGTTCGGGCGGCGGTCCGAAGCACCCTCAGGACCAGTGGGCCACCGCGTCCAGATGGGGCAGCCGGTGGTCCAGGCGCTCCCGCTTGGTGCGCAGATAGGTGATGTTGTTCTCGCACGGCTCGATCAGCAGGGGCACCTCCTCGGCGACCTTGATGCCGTTGTCCACCAGCGCCTCACGCTTGCGCGGGTTGTTCGACATCAGGCGGACGGAGCGCACGCCGAGGTCGCGCAGGATGTCGGCGGCCACCTTGTAGTCGCGGGCGTCCACCGGGAAACCGAGCGCGACGTTCGCCTCGACGGTGTCCAGACCCTCCGCCTGCAGCGCCATCGCCCGCAGCTTCCCGAGCAGGCCTATGCCCCGGCCCTCGTGCCCGCGCAGATAGACGACGATCCCGCGGCCCTCGGCGACGACCGCCCGCAGCGCGGACTCCAGCTGGTCGCCGCACTCGCAGTGCTGCGAGCCGAACGCGTCGCCGGTCAGGCACTCCGAGTGCAGCCGGGTCAGCACGTCCTCCGCGCCGATCTCCCCGTAGACGAGGGCGACCTGTTCGTCACCCCGGTCGTGGTCCATGTAGCCGATCGCCTGGAATTTGCCGTACACGGTGGGCAAGGGCGCATTCACCACGCGTTCCACACCGGTGCGCTGGGGGGTCTTCTTGCCGAGTACGCCAATTTTTTCTGTCATGATCTGGTTCCTAAGCAGAGACGAAGGGCCGGGGAAAGATGAGTGTTTCGGGAATACGGTCGGCGGCGTACGGGCTGGTGCCGACGGACACCGCCGAAGACGTAAGGACCCGGGGCGCCGGCGTCTCGACGCAGGTGGCGGTCCTTCCCGTCGGAAGCTTCGAGCAGCACGGACCGTACCTGCCCCTGGCCACCGACACACTGGTGGCGTGCGCCATCGCCCGGGAGATCGCCGGGGCGTACCCGGTGCATCTCCTTCCGCCGGTGACCATCGCCTGCTCGCACGAGCACGCGGCCTGGCCGGGGACCGTCAGCATCTCCTCCGTGACCCTTCACGCGGTGGTACGGGACATCGCGGCGTCGTTGCGCCGCTCGGGCGTCGAGGCCCTGGTGCTGGTCAACGGACACGGCGGGAACTACGTCCTGGGCAATGTCGTCCAGGAGTCCTCCGCCCGCGGTGAGCGGATGGCGCTCTTCCCGGCCCCGGAGGACTGGGAGACGGCGCTGGAGCGGTCCGGGGTGTCGACCTCGCTGCTCACCGACATGCACGCCGGGGAGATCGAGACCTCGATCCTGCTGCACGCTCATCCCGAACTCGTCCGGCCCGGTTATGAGTCGGCCGATTTCGTCGCGGACGATCGCCGTCATCTGCTCACTCTGGGAATGTCCGCCTATACCGATTCAGGCGTCATCGGCCGTCCTTCCCTGGGGTCGGCGGAAAAGGGGAAGGAACTCCTGGCGAGCCTGGCGGATTCCTTCGGCGCGTATTTCTCGCTGCTGACTCCGGGAGCCTCGACGCGCACGTCACAGACCGGCTCGGAGACCGGCTCGGAGACCGACTCCGCGTAGTGCGGCCGGTGTTCGTCGAGTTCGGGTCCGGCCGCCTCGGCGGCCCCCGCCCGCACTCCCGCGTACCAGCGCACGACCAGCACGACCGCCCCCGGCAGCGCCGCCACGAAGCTGAGCACGCCGTACACGACGGCGACCGCGAGGCCGGTGCTCGCACCGAGCCCGGCGGCGCCGAACGCCCAGGCGGTGACGCCCTCGCGGGGCCCCCAGCCGCCGACGTTCAGCGGCAGGCCCATGGCGAGCAGGGCGAGGACGGCGATCGGCAGCAGCGCGAGGACCGAGGCCGAGGAGCCGGCGACCCGGGCGGCCACCACGAACATACCGAGGTGACCGGCCAGCACGACCACCGACGACACGGCGACACCCGGACCGTTGCGCCGCGACAGCAGTCCCTCACGCGCCTCGGCCAGCACCCCCCGCAGCCGCCCGCCCCGACGCGCCGTCGAGGAGTTCATCCGGACCGCGACGACCACGGCGAGCGCGCCCACCCCGGCCAGCAGGACCAGCGGGGCGAGCTGCCGGGCGTCCGCCATCACCGGGGAGGGCAACGTCAGCAGGACCGTTACACCTGCCACGGCCAGCACCAACTGCCCCGCGGTGCGCTCCAGGACGACGGCCCGCACGCCGCGTCCCACATCACCGGCGCTCTGCCCGTGCCGCACCGCGCGGTGCACATCGCCGAGAACGCCGCCGGGCAGCGCCGCGTTGAGGAACAGCGAACGGTAGTAGTCGGCGACGGCCGGGCCGAACGGCAGCCGGATCCGCAGCGCACGGGCCACCAGCGCCCACCGCCACGCGCTGAACACGGTGGTGACCGCGCCGATCCCGAGCGCCGCCAGAAGGATCGGGGCGTCGATCCGCCGCAGCCCGTCCAGGAAGACGCCGGTGCCCATCTTCCACAGCAGGGCGGTGAGGATGACGACCCCGGCGACGGTCCCGAAGTGCGTGCGCAGGGCGCGGTTGCCGAGCAGGGCACGCAGCCGCGAGGGCTGCTCCGTGCGCGGCCGGGTCACGATGACGCCGATCCGGGCCTCGGACACGGCGGCGCCGGTGCGGCCCGCCGACGGGCTGCGCAGGGGCCGCCGGACGACCGGCCGGGCCCCCTCGCTCCACACGACCGGCGCGGCGGCGCGCACCCGCGGGCCGACCGTCTCCGCGCTCATCACGCCCCGCCCGTCGGCCGGGCCAGTGCCAGCAGGTCGCTGTGGTGGACGGTGACCTGGAGTTCGCCCGCCGCGCAGGCCGCCAGCCGGCCGACCAGGTAGGCCTCGGCGCGCTCGGCGAGCCCGGGGCGCTCCTCCACGGCCGCGCCGACCCAGCCACGCAGCCACTGAGCGGTCAGGCCCACGTTCTCGGGGCCCAGCCGCCAGGGGCTCGGGTGGACCTTGACGGTCGCGCCGTGGGCGGCGAACGCCTCGCAGGCGACACTCACCGCGTCGGGGCCGAGCAGGCCGTCGCGCCGCTGATGATCGTTGAAGGCGGCGGCGATCTCGTCGTCCAGCGGGTCCGGGCTGGAGAACTCCACGCGGCCGGCGACCGACAGCGTCAGCAGCGCCGGGCAGCCCGCGCCCGCGCAGGCCGAGGCTAGCGTCTCGACCTCCTCGCGGGTGAGGACGTCCAGCAGTGCGGAGGCGGTGACCAGCGAGGCGCCGAGCAGGGCGTCCGGGGTGAGCCGGGCGACGTCGCCGCGCCGCGTCTCGACGGTCACCCGGCTGCCGTCGGCGGCCGCCCGCGGAGAGGCGACGGCCGCGAAGTGCAGGAGGTAGGGGTCACGGTCGTGCAGCACCCAGTGCTGGGCGCCGTCCAGCCGGGGGGCCAGCCAGCGGCCCATCGAGCCGGTGCCGCAGCCCAGGTCGTGGATGGCCAGCCCGCTGCGGCCGGGCAGGTTCGCGAGCCGGATCCGCAGCGGGTCCAGCAGCTCCATCGCCCGCGCGCCGGCGTCGGCCGGCTCGCGCAGCTCCAGCCACTCGGGGGCGTAGCGGGGCTGCTCGTCGGGCCCGGCGTCGCGCAGCCGCACGGTGGGCCGCTCACCGGGCCGGACCACCGGTCCCGCGCCGGCGATGACGGCCTGCGCCACGGAGCCTGCGCCCGTGCTGTCGGGAACCACTGCCTCGGTCATGAGACCAGCCTCCTTCCGGACCGGCTGGGTCGGAATGCCGCCCACCCGTCGTGCCACGTCGGCCGGGGTCGCCGTCGTCTTCCTCATGCCGCCCTCCGGGGTTCGCTGGGAAGCCGGCCGAGCACCCCGGCCAGGCTCTGGGCGGTGCTCGCCCAGCCGTTCAGAGCCGCCCGGCGGCCGCGCGCGGCGGCCTTGAGGCGACGCCGTACGTCGGCCTCGCCGAACCAGCCGCGCAGTTCGACCGCGAGGGCGGCCGGATCCTCCGGCGGGACCAGGATGCCGGGGACACCGCCGTCGGGGGCGCGGCCGACCGCCTCCGGAAGCCCGCCGACGTCCGTCGCGAGGACGGGGATGCCACGGGCGAGCGCCTCGGTGACGGCCATGCCGTACGTCTCCGCGTACGAGGTGAGGACCATCAGGTCGGCGGAGGCGTAGGCGGCGTCGAGTTCGGCGCCGGCCTTCGGGCCCGCGAGCTGCAGCCGGTCCTCGAGGCCGTACTTCGCGATGAGGCCGCGCAGATGGGTGACGTACTCCGGGTCCTGCCCGAGGCCGCCCACGCACACACAGCTCCACGGCAGGTCCCGGGCCGCGGCCAGCGCCTCCACCAGCCGGTGCTGGCCCTTGCGCGGGGTGACGGCGGCCACGCACAGCAGCCGGGAGACGCCGTCCGTGCCGGAGGCCAGCGGGGCGATGTCGGCGCCGGGGGCGGCGACGTGCACCCGCTCGGGGGCGAGGCCGTGGTGCGAGACCAGGCGGCGCACCGCCCACTCGCTGGTGGCGATCACCGCGGGGACGGCCCGCAGCACGGCCCGCTCCTTGGCGTCGAGTTCGGCCGCCACCTCGGGCGCGAGACCCCGCTCGTCACCGAGCGGCAGGTGGACGAGCACGGCGAGCCGCAGGCGCTCCGCCTCGGGCGCGATGATCTCCGGCACCCCGCAGGCCACCAGACCGTCGATGAGGACGACCGTCCCGTCGGGGAACTCCCGCAGGGTGCGGGCCAGTTCCGCGCGGGCCGCGGCCTCCGGACGGGGCCAGGAACCGGACGCCAGGTGCTTGTGCACCTGCCAGCCGAAGCCCGGCAGATCCAGGCACAGGCGCCGGTCGTAGGCGTTGCCGCCGCTCGGGTTCGCCGCATCGTCGACTCCGCCGGGCATCACGAAGTGCACGGAGCGCAGCGACATGGGGATGATCCCGCCCATCTTGGGAAGCGCCGCCTGCGAGGGCACGTACGAAAGCGAGGCCGTGTGCACGGTCTTCTCCAGGGTCACGTCGGTCACAGCGCACGCTCGTAACTCGCCCAGGCGACGTGCGACTCGTGCAGGGAGACCGCGACGGCCGCGATGCCCCGGGCGCCCTCGCCGAGCGCCCCCTTGTGGATGCGCTCCGCGAGCCGGTCCGCGATGACCTTGGCCAGGAACTCCGTCGAGGTGTTGACCCCGGCGAAATCGGGCTCGTTGTCGAGGTTGCGGTAGTTCAGCTCGCTGACCACGGCACCCAGTTCCTGCGTGGCGAGTCCGATGTCGACGACGATGTTGTCGTCGTCCAGCTGCTCGCGGCGGAAGGTGGCGTCCACGAGGAACGTCGCTCCGTGCAGGCGCTGCGCGGGTCCGAAGACCTCGCCGCGGAAGCTGTGGGCGATCATGATGTGATCGCGGACGGTGACACTGAACAACGGACGACCCTCCAGGTGCGGCGCGTCTGGCTCCCCCGGCAGTTGGCCGCCGGGGGATGCCGTGTAGTACGGACCTTCGCTTCCCCGTGTTCAGCCCGATCTCACTCTTTTCTCAGGTCAGACCCTCTTGTGCATACCTGACGCGGTGACAGAGGGCCGGGATCTCGCCCGACGCGAGCTTCGGCATGACGTCCGGCAGCTCCTCGAAAGCGCTGTCTCCCGTGACGAGCGCGTCCAGCGCCGGATCGGCCAACAGCTCCAGGGCGAGCGCGAGCCGATCGGCGTACGTACGGCTGGAGCGGCGGGCCGGGGAGACCGCGCCGACCTGGCTGCTGCGGATGACCAGCCGACGGGAGTGGAACTCCTCGCCCAGCGGCAGGGAGACCTTCCGGTCGCCGTACCAGCTGAGTTCGAGGACCGTGCCCTCGGCCGTCAGCAGCTCCAGGGAGCGGGCGAGACCCGCTTCGGTGGCACTGGCGTGCACGACGAGATCACAGCCGCCCAGAGCGTCCCCGGGGACGGCGAAGCCGACGCCGAGGGCCTCGGCGGTCTTCGCCCGCGCCGGGTCGGCGTCCACCAACTGCACCCGCACCCCCGGGAAACGGGCCAGCAGCGCGGCCACCGAGCAGCCGACCATCCCCCCGCCGACCACCGCGATCCGGTCGCCGACCAGCGGCGCCGCGTCCCACAGCGCGTTGACGGCCGTCTCGATCGTGCCCGCGAGGACGGCCCGTTCAGCGGGCACGGAGTCGGGGACGACCGTCACGGCGGCGACCGGGACGACGTACCGCGTCTGGTGCGGATAGAGGCAGAACACGGTCCGTCCGACGAGGTCCGCCGGCCCCTCCTCCACCAGCCCCACATTGAGGTAGCCGTACTTCACCGGGGCCGGGAACTCGCCCTCCTGGAACGGCGCCCGCATCACGGCGTGCTGGCTCGCGGGGACCCCGCCGCGGAACACCAGCGTCTCCGTGCCACGGCTGACGCCGGAGAACAGCGAACGGACCAGCACCTCGCCCTGCGCGGGGTCGGGAAGGGTGAGATCGCGTATCCCGCCCTCACCCGGAGAGTCGATCCAGAACGCACGAGCGGTGCGGTTCATCGGGATCCTCCTGAACGATCGGGAACCTGTTCACGTACCGAGGTGTGCACAGTCCGCGCACAGTACGCGGCACTGATCATCTCTGTCATCTGGCCGGAGGAATGTGCGGTGGCCCTGAACAACACTTACGACGCAAGGCTGGTCCAGCAGGAGACCGCTGTGGGAGCGGGCGTACAGATCCTGTTGCTGGCGTTGCTCGGCTCGGCGATCGGCCTGGGGCCGGCGGGCTGGGTGACCGGTCTCGTCTTCGCCATCGCCACCTGGGCGGTCCTCTCCCGGGCGCTGCACCGATCCAGTCTGCGCTCCTTCGGCCCGGCCAACCGGGTCACGCTCGGCCGGGCGACCCTGGTGGGCGGGGTGACCGCGCTGGTCGCGGACTCCTTCGAGTCCGCCCCGCCGGTGACGCTCCTGGTCGGCCTGACAGCCGTCGCCCTGATCCTCGACGGCGTCGACGGCAAGGTCGCCCGCCGCACCGGCACCTCGACGGCGCTCGGCGCGCGCTTCGACATGGAGGTCGACGCGTTCCTGATCCTGGTGCTCAGCGTCTACGTCTCGATGGCGCAGGGCCCGTGGGTCCTGCTCATCGGCGGCATGCGCTACGCCTTCGTCGCCGCGGCCCGCGTCGCCCCCTGGCTCAACGCGCCGCTCCCGCCGAGCACCGCCCGCAAGACGGTCGCCGCACTGCAGGGCGTCCTGCTGCTGGTGGCGGGCGCCGACCTGCTGCCCCACGCGGCCAACTTCGCCGTCGTGCTGCTGGCGCTGGGCTCGCTGCTGTGGTCCTTCGGCCGCGACGTGCTGTGGCTGTGGCGGACCTCGCGCGTCACGGCGGAGGCACCCGCGGAGAAGATGCTCGAGCTCGTCTAGCACGTGGGGGGAGGGGCCCGGACCAGCTTCCTGGTCCGGGCCCC